>JBDTAD010000089.1:0-13561 GCA_039924815.1 Lacisediminihabitans sp. | reverse complement strand
AACTCCGCATCAAACAGGCGCTACGCACCGGGCGCAACCGTCGGCGATGCCCTTGACACTCTGACGAACTTCGATCGAAGTGCGTTTTACGTCGCTGGTTCGCCCATCGAGGTCGCGGATGCGATCGAAGGATGGGTGGAGCAGACCGATCTCGACGGGTTCAACCTGCGACAATTCCTGACCCCGCGCACCGCCGAGAGTTTCATCGAATACGTGGTTCCGGAGCTTCAGCGCCGCGGGCTGTATCGAACAGCGTACGAGGAGACCACCTTCCGCGAGCGTCTCTTCGGTGCAGGGAACGCACGACTCCCCGAGTCGCACCCGGGCAGTCGCTATCGCGGCGGAGCATATCTCAATGACGCTGCTGTTTCGCACTGATGGCTGTCTGCTGACATATCTCGACATCCGCAGTCACAATCGTCAACGCAAATTGGGCTGTTCGCCTCCGCGCGTGAAGCTTGAGAGATCGACCGATGATGCTCGTAGCGCACCGCGCACAGTCTCGCTACCACCATCATGAGAGGTCACGTCCATGTCGGATCAGACACCACAAGCAGCTGGCTCAGTCCCGGCACTTCCACCGCAGCTGCCCGAAAAGGCAGGCGGGCTCCGCGGCAGAACGATCGGATGGCTAGCCGCAGCTGCAGTTGTAGTAATTGCTGCGATCGTCGTGGCCGCAGTTGTCATTTCGCACAATCCCAGCGCCTCGGCAGCCACTGCTGGCGCGAAGTCGCAGACCGTAAGCATCGGTGTTGCGGATGCTTCCCAGCCGTATTGGAAGACCTACAGCGCACTGGCGAAAAAGAAGCTCAACGTGACGATCAAGCTCGTCAACTTTACCGACTACAGCCAGCCAAACCCGGCGCTCAGCCAGCAGCAGACGGACCTCAATCAGTTCCAACACATCCAGTTCCTCGCGAACTACAACGTGAGCAACAACGACGACCTGCAGCCGATCGGGTCGACGGCGGTGTATCCGATGACGTTGTACTCGCTCAAGTACACCAAGCCGGCAGGGATCCCCGCCGGTGCGCAGATCGCTATCCCGAATGACACGATTAACCAGGCGCGCGGTTTGCTCGTGCTGCAGGCAGCGAAGCTCCTCACCCTGAGAAATGGGGGGTCTGCGTTCTCCAGTCTGGCCGACATTGAGACCCACAAGATTGATGTCGTTGCGCTCGACGCTGCGCAGACGGCGGTGGCTTTGCAGAACGGATCTGCAGCGGCATCCATTGTGAATAACAACTACGCGGCTGAGGCCAAACTGCCGGCATCCAAGGCGATCTTCCACGACGACCCGGCCAGTGCGAGTGCAGCCCCGTATGTGAATATCTTCGTCGCGCGGGCGAAGGACGACAAGAACCCGCTCTACTTCAAGCTCGTTGCCCTTTACCACGACGCGACCGTGGAAAAGCAAGTGCAGGTGGCGAACGGTGGCACTGCAGTGTTCCGTTCGGTGTCTGCTAGCACATTGCAAGCCGAGCTTAAAAAGGTCGAGAGCGACGCACGCGCCGCCAAGAAGTAATGACCGCACTGGTTCGGCTCGAACACGTCACGAAGTCCTACCCGGCCGCTACCTCGGCGGCCGGGCGGGTGACGGCGGTCGATGATGTCAGCCTCGAAGTGGAAAAGGGCGACATCTTCGGCATCATCGGGTATTCCGGCGCTGGCAAGAGCACGCTCGTGCGTCTGATCAACGCCCTTGAGCTGCCGACCTCCGGCAAGGTGTTCGTCGGGGATAAAGAGATCACGGCGCTCACGGAGCGCGAGCGCCGTGCCGAACGGCGCGACATCGGAATGATCTTCCAGCAGTTCAACCTGTTTCGTTCACGTACGGTGGCGGGCAACGTCGCGTATCCGCTCGCCGTCGCAGGGGTGAAACAACCCGAGCGGGATCGCCGAGTTGCGGCCCTGCTGGACTTCGTGGGCCTGCTTTCCAAAGCGCACAGCTACCCGGAACAGCTTTCCGGTGGCCAGAAGCAGCGGGTTGGCATTGCGCGAGCGCTGGCGACCAACCCCCATTTGCTCTTGGCCGATGAGGCGACCAGCGCGCTCGATCCCGAGACGACCGCAGATGTTCTCGCGCTGCTCCGTCGGGTCAATCGCGAGCTCGGCGTGACCGTGATCGTCATCACTCACGAGATGGACGCCATCCGGAGTATTGCCAACCGGGTGGCGGTCATGGATTCCGGAAAGTTCGTTGAAGACGGCACCGTGTACGACGTGTTTACCAAGCCGCGAACGGATGCCGCATCCCGCTTCGTGCGCACCGTCTTGCGCGATCGCCCGAGCTCGCAAACCCTCGAACGGCTTCGACGTGTGCACACGGGGCGGATCGTGAGTATCGAACTGCAGGAGGTACGTGGCTTCCAGTCGTCGATCAACCGAGTATTCGCCGAGCACTCGGTGGACCCAGAGATCATCTTCGGCGGCATCAGCGAATTGCAGGAGCGGTCTGTCGGAAGTCTCACCTACGAGGTCACGGGCAACGCGGATGACGTTGAGCGGGCGCTGCAACGGCTGCGCCTCGACGGTGTTGCGGTAGTGGAGGAGAACTGACGTGAACGAGTTCCTCACGAACCTACCTATCTTTTTTCAGGCCATCTGGGAGACGCTCTACATCGTCCTGATCTCGATGGTGATCAGCGGAATCCTCGGACACGCGATCGGCGTGGGACTCACGACCACCCGGCAGGGCAGTGTTCTGGCGAACCGAGCCGTGTACGCCATCCTGAACATCATCGTGAACATCGTGCGGCCCGTGCCGTTCGTGATCTTCATCGCCGCGGTCGGGCCCCTCACGCTCGCCGTTGTGCACACCACCATAGGCAACAATGCGGTGATCTTTGCCCTATCGTTGGCCGCCGCCTTCGCGGTTGCGCGCATCGTGGAGCAAAATCTCATCACGGTTGATCCGGGAGTGATTGAAGCTGCCCGAGCGGTGGGAGGTGGCCCGTGGCGCATCATCCTGACCGTGCTGCTTCCCGAGGGTCTGGGGCCGCTCGTGCTTGGCTACACGTTTATTTTCGTGGGGATCGTCGATATGTCAGCCCAGGCAGCGCTGATCGGCGGCGGTGGACTCGGGAACTTCGCCATCACCTATGGTTACCAGCGCTACAACTGGCCCGCGGTGTACATCACGGTTGCGGTGATCATCGTCATCGTGCAGGCAGGCCAGTACTTCGGCAACTCCCTTGCGCGCAGGGCGCTGCGCCGGTGAAGTACAGCGGGCGTGCATTGCTCGTTGCCTCTGATGGCGTTCGACTACGGATTCGCAAGGTTGGTTGAGGCGCTGCACGGTCGACGCACGGGTGACTGACGTACGCTGGAGGTCCTGAAGGCTGGGGCACCACGGCAGGAGGAATCTCATGGCACAGGCAGCTGATCCGGTCGTAGAGAACTTAACCCCCGAGGAATGTTGGGCCCTGCTCGGCGAGAACGGTATCGGTCGTCTCGCGACGGCGGTTGTAGAAGCGGTCACCGGTCGGATCTCACCCGACATCTTTCCCGTCAACTATCTCGTGCATGAGCGTGCAGTTCTCTTTCGCAGTGCCCCCGGTAGCAAACTCATCGATCTCACCCGCCAGCCGGCGGTGGCGTTCCAGGTCGATGGCCGGGTGCGGCGGGATATGTGGAGCGTAGTTGTACACGGTGATGCCGAGCGAATGGGCTTCGACAGCGAGATCGAAGAGTCGGGCATCCGCGAGCTGCAGGCCTCACACCCCACGGACAAGTGGAACTACGTTCGCATCGGGGTTCGGGAGATCACCGGCATCCGGTTCCGCGAAAACTGAAGCCAACAGAGTGAGGAGGCATGACGATGACGACGAAGTTTTCGGTCGGTGACCACGTGCGGTGGAATTCCGAGGCTGGGCACGTCAGCGGAACGATCACCGCGGTGCACACGAAGGATGTCGACTACAAGGGGCACACTCACCGCTGCAGCCCCGATGATCCGCAGTATGAGATCAAGAGTGACAAGACCGATCACATTGCGATGCACAAGGGCGCCGCGCTCCATAAATCCTGAGCGTGGCGATCAGCTGAGGTGTCTGCGGCCTCTCGTGTCAGTAGTGCTGCGCTTCTGAACACCCGGGTGCGTACCCCAGGACGCTCGACGCATTCCGCGCGGGCATGGAACACTTTCAGTACCTACAGTGTTCTTTATAGCGGTGCGCGAAGTGTCGCGCCCAGCCACGAAGGAGAGTCACACGATGACGACAACAACCGAAACCGCGATTCTGGCCGGTGGATGTTTCTGGGGTGCGCAGGATCTGCTGCGCAAGCGCCCGGGCATTGTCTCCACCAGGGTCGGATACTCCGGCGGCGAGGTCGCGAACGCCACCTACCGCAATCATGGCAACCACGCCGAGTCCGTCGAGATCGTCTTCGACCCGGCCCAGATTTCGTTTCGCGACATCCTGGAGTTCTTCTTCCAGATTCATGACCCGTCGACGCTGGATCGCCAGGGCAATGACGTTGGTGCCAGCTATCGCTCGGCCATCTTCTACACGAGCGACGAGCAGAAGCGCGTTGCAGAAGAGACGATTGCGGATGTCGATGCCTCGGGCTTGTGGCCCGGCAAGGTCGTCACCGAGGTGACTGCTGCAGGAGACTTCTGGGAGGCCGAAGACGAGCACCAGGACTACCTGCTGAAGAACCCGAACGGCTACACCTGCCACTACGTGCGTCCGGGGTGGAAGCTTCCGCACCGCGAGGCGGCCGCGGGCTGAGCCCACTGGGCAGTCTGTAGATCTGCAGCACATTACCGGGCGTGATCTCATCGTTATCTGTAAGAATCGAAGCAAGAAGGCCGAGGTTCGACGATGAGCACGTACGACGTTTCTGTGACACCCGATTTTCAGCAGCTCAGTGACGAGATCATTCGCGTGATCGAGACGGTGATCGATGGCAAGCGCAACGCCGTCGAACTCGCCTTGACCGCGCTACTCGCCGAGGGGCACCTGCTCATCGAGGACGTGCCAGGGGTGGGCAAGACAATGCTGGCCAGGGCGCTCGCTAGGTCCGTCGACTGCAGCGTCAGCCGCATCCAGTTCACGCCAGACCTTCTGCCGTCAGATATCACAGGCGTCTCTGTGTTCAACCAGGTCGAGCGCACTTTCGAGTTCCAGCCCGGGCCGGTGTTCGCGAACATCGTGATCGGTGACGAGATCAACCGGGCGTCGCCGAAAACCCAGTCCGCGCTTTTGGAAAGTATGGAAGAGGGTCAGGTCACTGTGGATGGCGGCACGTACGCGTTGCCATCACCCTTCAGCGTCATCGCCACCCAGAACCCCATCGAGATGGAGGGCACCTATCCGTTACCCGAGGCGCAGCGCGATCGATTTATGATCCGCCTGTCGATGGGATACCCGGATGCGGTGGCAGAGCGCGCCATGTTGCGCACCAGAGAGAACTCCAGTCCGCTCGACGACGTGACGCCCGTGGTCTCGGCTGCGGGGCTGCGGGACATGATCGAGATTGTGCGCTCTGTGTTCGTGAGTCAGGCGGTGGAGCACTATGCCGTAGCGATTGCGCAGGCGACCCGCAACGACGCCGAACTTCGCCTCGGAGCCAGCCCGCGAGCGACCCTGCAGTTGGTGCGAGCGGCCAAGGCTCGGGCCGCGCTCGATGGGCGCGACTTCGTCCTTCCCGACGACATCGATGCGCTGGCCGTTGCCGTGCTCGGTCATCGCCTCTTGCCCACCACGCGCGTATCCGGTCGCGGTGAGCGGATCGGTGACACGGCTGTCACGGACATCGTCCGGCGCATCGTCGCGTCAACAACCGTTCCACTCGGCGCTGTCGGCGCACCGCCGGCCGGATCCTGAGCGAGCAGCGCCAGGGCCGGGGAGGCAGAGCCAGGATGTCAGCCGAACCGCGGAAGCGGGCAGCGTCGAGAATAGTACGGCCGACCAGGCGCGGGCTGGTTTCCGGCGGTGTGGGCTTCGTCGTACTCGTGTGCGGCTACATCCTGCACCGCACGGAACTGCTGTATCTCGGCTGGTTCGCGCTGTTGCTCCCCGCGGGCGCGGCTCTGTTTGTGTTGCTGAGACGGGTGCGAATCGAGCTGACGCGGTCGTTTTCACGGCCGATACTCATCGCCGGGCAATCGTGCGTCTGCGAAATTCAGGTGCGCAATCTGTCGCCGTACGCCACGGGGGAGGCGCAGTGGCAGGAAGTGTTGCCGTGGCATCCGGTGTTCACGCCTCTTGAGCGTCTGGCATCGATACCGGGGCGCATCACCAGCCGCACAACGTCGCAGCGAACTTTGCGCTACGAGTTCGTGCCTCCGAGGCGTGGGCGGTTCCCGATCGGGCCGCTGGTCGTCGAGCTCTCCGACCCGTTCGGGCTTGCGAAGAGCCTCGTGACGGTGGGCGAGAGCGATCTGGTCACGGTGATTCCCGACCTCGAAACCTTCACTCACGGCGGACTTTCCATGACGGCGGATGACGGCTCCGCCAGCGTGCAGCGCCTGCGTGCGCTGGGCGGGGATGACGACGTGATGACGCGCAACTATCGCACCGGCGACGCGCTTCGTCGGGTGCACTGGCGAGCATCCGCACACCGGGGGGAGCTCATGGTGCGCGAGGAGGAGCAGCGCAGCCACGCGGAGGCCAGGATTGTTTTAGACACGACCAGGCGCGGTTATGCCGATCGGCAAGGCTCTGCTGAGCCCTATCAGGTACGCGTGGGGCACACCCGCGGCGATCAGGCTCAGAGCGAGCGATTCGAGTGGACGCTCAAGCTTGCGGCAACCCTCGCGCTTCACCTTGAGCAGCGTGGCTTTATCGTTCAGTTCGCCGAGACTGCGCCCAGACAGCTCGCTACCCCAGACCGGGTTGATGAGTTTCTGCAGAGCATTGCAGGCATTAGCTTGGTGCCGCGGGTGGGCGGGCTCGACGAGTCGATGCGTCCGGACACCACGCCGGATCGTTCGCTCGGAATGATCTTCGCCGTGATTGCGGATGCCGAGCCCGTCACGATCGACTCCCTCGTCGAGCAGCGTAAACAGTTCGGTCTTGCGGTGGCGATTATCGCCACGCCGAACTTGGATGAGATCCTGACCCGACTAGGGTCGGCCGGATGGCTGTGCCTTCCCGCTCTGCCCGAAGAATCCGTCGCCCCGCTCTGGCAGTCCATTGCACCCTTGTTGGAGAGCAATCGTGCCGCTCGATAACAGAAGCGGTTCCACGAATCTCCGGTTGAGTCTCGCGGTCTTCATCGCGGTCGTGACCGCGAGCTACGGGCTGCACGTGCTGATTGCTGCCACGGCGTGGTGGTTCGAACTGGCGCTGGCGAGTGCCCTGGTGGTGGGTGCGGCGGCGCTCACGCGTGCTCTTACTCGGCGGTGGTACCTGCCGACCGTGGCGGCAGTGATCGTGCTCGTCGCGTTCGTTACCGTGCGCTTCGCCGCCGATACGGCGATCCTCGGCGTGATTCCGGGCATCGGTACGGGAGGACGTTTCCGCGACCTCGGTGCTGAGGCATTCGCATCGATTCAAAGCCAGTCGGTTCCGGCAAGCGCGGATACGGGAATCCTGTTCCTACTCTTGGTCGGGGTGGGCATCATCGCGGTCGTGGCAGACCTGGTGGCCATCACGCGTCGCTCGCCGGCGCTGGCTGGCATCCCGCTCCTCGTTCTCGCCCTGGTTCCCGCGATGACCAACCTCGACCTCAGCGACGGCTTCGCGTTTGCGCTCGCGGCGGCCGGCTACCTGTGGCTGTTGTTGGCGGCGCGAGAGCACGGTCGGCTGCGCCTCGCGGTGCTCGCCGGAGCTGTCACCATCGTCGCCGCGATCGTGGTGCCCTCGGTGTTGCCGACCAGTGTGTCCATAGGTGGCGGCGACAGTGGCTTGGTCAGCACCGGCGTGAATCCCACGATCGACTTGGGCAAGGATCTGGCATCGAGTGTGAACTCCAGCGCGCTGGTCTACTCCACGAGCTCAGGTCATCCTGAGTACCTGCGGATGGTGACGCTTGACAGGTTCTCGGGTGCGGATTGGGCTCCCCGCGCCCCGAAGCAGAGCCGCAGCCACGGAATGAACGCCTTCGCCGCACCGGCCGGTCTTAGTGGCCAGGTCGCGAGGACCAAAGAGACCACCAAGATCACCATTGGTGACCTTCGAAGCCCGTGGTTGCCGCTGCCGTATCCCACCTCGAGTGTCACGGGACTATGGGGCGACTGGTACTGGGAGTCCGATACTCTCGCGGCATCCAGCCCCACGGTCGGCATTGAAAATCAGATCTATCAGGTCGCGAGCCTCACGGTGCAGCCGACTCCAGAACAGCTCACGGCAGCAGGAAGCACCGTGCCTGCCGGGTTCGATAAGTATTTGGCTCTGCCATCGAAGTTGCCGAAGATCATCTCCGATACGGCTCAGAAGGTAGCTGGCGGGGAACAAGGCAGCTACGCGAAGGCCATCGCTCTGCAGCAATACTTTCTCAGCGGATCGTTCACCTATTCGGTGCAAGCACCGGTGAAGGAAGGCTACGACGGAACCAGCATGGACGTGGTGGCCAAGTTCCTCCAAGTGCGCAGCGGCTACTGCGTTCATTTCGCGTCCGCGATGGCGGTCATGGCGCGCAGTCTGGGCATTCCCGCTCGGATCGGGGTGGGCTTCCAACCCGGCTCCGTGATGAAGTCGGATGGCTCGAATCGTACGAGGTACAACGTCACAGCACACGACCTTCACGCCTGGCCCGAGCTGTACTTCGCAGACATCGGCTGGGTGAGGTTTGAGCCGACTCCGGGGCGCGGTGCCGTACCGGACTACGCGGATCTGAATGTTGCCGGTGTTCCGGCTCCGCTCTCACCCGCGCAGCTAGCCGCGCAATCCGCCACGAGCCCGGCCCCCGCTACCGCGCCGACGGGACGCGGCAATCAGCTGAGCGATATCAGCGTCGGCACGTCGCGTACGGCACAGTCGTTGTCCACCTGGATCTGGGTTGGCATCGCGTTCATCGCCCTCCTGCTCCTGCTGCTTCTCCCCGCACTGCGACGTCGTTTCGTTCGCGCGGCCAGGCTTCGTGCGGCAACCGCGGGCGAGGCTTGGACTGAAATCCTCGCCACGGCCGAGGATCTGGGGCTTCGCATGTCGCCAGCGCTCACTCCGCGGCAGACCGCGCTCGAACTTGCTCCGGCGGCGGCGGGAGAGCAGTTGGATCGTCTGCGACGTGCTCTCGAGCGGGAGAGCTTCGCCTCGAGTGGGTCGCCGGGCATCGACCCAGAAGACGTGCGGTTCGTGACGGCTCGCTTGTACGCGGATGCGACGAAGTCCAGGCGCCTCGTCGCGCGCGTAGCCCCGGTCTCGGTGTGGCAGCGTGTTCTCGGGCTCTTCCGACGAAGGGCGTAAGCGCCGTAACAACCTTCTACTTGCCGAGCAACTCCGACGGATGGGTCAGTCGCCACCACGCACCCGGCGCTGTGATCGAGCCATTGGTGACCAGTGGCACAGTAACGGTCGATGGCCCCGCCGTGAAAGTGATGCTCCCGACCTTCGTGCCGCGCGATGCCTCCGTCACAGACGTGGTCGTCACCTTGCTGGTGACCTTGGTGTTCGACCAGGTGAGCACGGAGGCGTCCTTGGCCGCCACGATGCCAGCGTGGCTCTTCCAGGCGGTGACGTACTGCCCGTACTTGTCACCCTTGGTGGTCAGAGTTACGGTGTGGAACCCCGCCGAAATGGCCTGGATAAACGATGCGACATCCGTGTTGATGGACTGGTGGTCACCGGCGCCAAGAACCACGCCGATGACTGTGATGGGGGCGAGGCTATCAACATTGACCACGGCGGAGAACAGCAGGCAGGCTCCGGCATCCGCGAGCGTTCCCGTCTTGATGCCGGTAACTCCGTCGCTGCCGAGGAGTTCATTCGTATTTTGGAGGACGCCGGTTCCGGGCAGGTCCAGGCCTCGGGTTGCGACGATCGCCGCGATCACGGGATTTGCGAGCGCAATCTTGCCGATCGCGATGAGGTCGGTGGGGGTGCTGACGTTTCGCGGGTCAAGTCCGGTCGACTCCACCATCCTCGTACCGCTCAGACCGTTTTTGCTGAGCCAGGCTTTCGTCGCGGAGACAAATCCGGCCGGAGATCCGAATGCCCAGGTCGAGACCGCTTCGGCGTAGTTGCAGGCGGAGGCGACGAGCATGACCGCGAGCGCGTCGTGTTCCGACATCGTGCTCCCGGAATTCATTTTCGCGATGCTTGCTTGCAAGACGTAGTACTTGTCGTAGAGCTTGGCGTCGTCCTTGCTGAACGTGATCGTTGGCCCGGCCTGGCCCGTGGTCAGTGGCTTTGCGCTGAGGATGACGAGCGCCGTGATGAGTTTGCTGATGCTGGCGATCGGCAGTGGATTGTTCGCTCCGGATGTTGGGAGCAGTTCTTTGGAGCCGGTGAGCTTCTCGAAGTCTGCACCACCGGCAATGCTCGCGGCGGCTTCGGTTCCGCGCGGGAGCGCGAGCGTTGTCGCGGCAGGAATCGTCACCACGTGGGCGCTCGTGCTGAGGCTCGCGGCGCCCGCCGGTGCCAGTAGGGTCATGGGTACGTAGGTGCCGATGGCAGCGAATACGACGAGCGTGACCACGAGTGCGGTTATTCGGCGGCGCTTGCGCTTGCTTCGCGCGGCCTCGGGCGATGGTGGGGCAGGTTGGTGGATGCCACTGGATTGTCCACGCGCGAGCATCGCCGAGAACTGGGCTAGGTCATCCGGCGGATCGGTGCGACTCATGAGGACCGGCCCAGATGAGAGTGTCTCGAAAATTGCACGTGCTTATGCTACGTCGCTTCACGGCTATCTGGCGTATTTTGCGGTCGCAGTGGTACCGATGTAGTTAGGTGGGCCTTTCCTAATACAGCCTTGGAGTTTTAGTAAAATTACGTCCACGTATTCTCTTTGCCGCCATCGTGGCGGCCGTGCTTGCGCTCGCGCTCGGTGTCGTGCCTGTGGCAATGGAGAAGAAGGCCTACGGCGGAGACAAAAACGGTGTGCTGCCGCCCACCGCACTTTCGCTGACCTAGGGCCTTGCAAATATGTCGCCAAGCTTTCCGCCGCATCGAAGGTGGTTGACGCAGCCGAGTAGTTCAGAGGCCCGTGCGGGAGCCCCGGAGCGTTTCTGGACCGGCTCCAGCACGGGCGCGAGCTACGACTTGTCCGCGTGCAGAGTTGGGGAAACGCTCAAGCATCGCGCGCAGCTCCGCCGCGTTCACATCGGCGCCAAAGGGCTCCGTGTTCGGCTCAAAGCGCACGCCATCCGCGAGTGGTCCGGCAACGACGGCGTCAAAGCCGAGGGAATCGACCAGCCTCGCCACGGAGGTGATATCGGCAGCGGCGTCGCCAGCGATCGCGAGTGCTTTGCGGTCGGGGTGTCCTGTGACGCGGGCTTCCTCCTCGAGCTCGAGATAGCCCATGTGGTTGAGGGCCTTGACCACCCGCGATTCGTGGAGAAATGCCTGCACGGTCTCGCTTGATGATGTGCGCGGATCAGCGAGATCCTCCCGAATTCCATCGGCTGCCCACCAGTAGTTCATCGCATCGATAACGAGCTTGCCGCGCAGCTCGCCTGCGGGAACGTCACGATAATTCACCAGGGGGAGGGCGAGAATGACGGTGTCAGCATTCCTGGCCACCTCAGCCGCGGCCAATGCCACGGCACCGTGGCTCAGGGCATCCAGCGTCGGAGCGATTCGCGACGCATCTCCCGATCCTGCAACGAGAACGCGATAGCCGGCAGCAACCGCGAGACGCGCGAGCACCATCCCGACCCTGCCAGCCCCGAGAATCCCGATCGTCGTGTTCATGTCACTCACCATTCTGGTCCTTCGGGCGGCGACCGGGCGGCTGCAGCTCAGTCACTCGAACTGAACGAAATAGCCGGCCGCCCGGTCGAGGGATTACGCAGAATATCCGCCCGCACACCGTAGACCTCACCGATGAGCTCCGGCGTTAACACGGTCTCGGTCGGTCCAGCCGCGTACACGCGGCCCTGGCGCAGCACGATCACGTGGTCGCAGTATGAGGCGGCATGGTTGAGGTCGTGCAGCGCGGCCAGCACGGTGACCTTGGAGCCGGGTGAGGTGAGCGAGCGGATGAGCGCCAGCGTCGACAGCTGCGCACTGATATCGAGGTGATTGGTCGGCTCATCCAACAGCAGCAGGCGCGGTTGCTGCGCGAGCGCCTTGGCGAGCATCACTCGCTGACGCTCGCCGCCGGAGAGGCTGACGAAGTGACGGTGGGCGAAGTCCTCGAGACCGGTTGACTTGAGCACCGAGGTGACGACGGCCGCGTCATCCGCTGTCTCATCACCCCAGAGCGACTGGTAGGGCGTTCTGCCGAGCGCAACCACCTGACGCACTGTCAGAGCGAGCTCCGTTGAGGCCTCCTGCTCGACGAAGGTCACGGTGCGTGCGCGCTGTCTGCGCGGCAGCGACTGGAGTTCTGAACCATCGAAGCGAATGCTGCCGGACTGTGCGCGCTCGATGCCCGCGAGCACGGCGAGCAGTGTCGACTTGCCCGCTCCGTTTGGGCCGAGCAGTGCGGAGAACGTTCCCGGAGAGACGGTGCAGTCGACTTCGTCAATGATGAGCGTGCCGTCGATACGGATGTCGACCCTGGAGGCTTCGAGCCCGTTCGCGGGTTCCGCGCCCAGCTGGTCGCCTGCGCGCGTCATGAGTCGGCCCGCCGTCTCGCGAGCAGGAAAGCGAACACCGGCGCACCGATGAGCGCTGTGACGATGCCCACCGGTAGCTCACGGGGGTCGAAGATCGTGCGGGCCAGGGTGTCGGCCCAGACCAGGAAGATGCCACCGACGAGCGCCGAGAGCGGCAGCAGCGCGCGATGTCGCGGGCCGACCAGAAGTCGAACCGCGTGCGGGAGCACGAGTCCCACGAAACCGATCGATCCACTCACCGAGACCATCGCCCCGGTGAGCAGGGCAGTGATGGTCAGGAGCACCCAGCGCGAGCGCTGCACGTTGATGCCCAGCGAAGCGGCAGACACATCGCCGAACGCGAAGGCGTCGAGGGTGCGTCCGCTCAGCAGAATCGGCACACCGGCGATCAGGATGGCGGCGAATGCGATACCTACCTCTGGCCAGCGCGCTCCCGCGAGCGAGCCCAGCAGCCAGTTGAGAATCTCGCGGTAGGAGTCGCCGGTCACCGTCCAGAAGATCACGAGGCTCGTGATCGCAGAGGCGAGGGCCGAGACCGCAATCCCGGCCAGCACGGTGCGCGATGGGGTGATGCGTCCGAGCGAATTAGCTAGGAGAAGCGTCGTAACGAGGGCGAGCATCGCCCCGCCAAACGCTGCGATCGGTAACAACACGGATGCGCCAAGCAGCAGCACCGCGACGGCACCGAGCGAGGCGCCGGATGACAACCCGAGCAGATACGGATCGGCCAGCGGGTTGCGGGTGACAGCCTGCATCACGGCTCCCGCGATGGCGAGCCCGGCACCGACGGCAGCCGCGGTGAGCACCCTGGGTAACCGCAGCTCCCACACTATGCCGTCACGCAACAGCGGCAGCGGGCTGGTTCCGAACCCGATGTGGCTTGCGATGGAT
>JBDTAD010000088.1:0-2117 GCA_039924815.1 Lacisediminihabitans sp. | reverse complement strand
CACTAACCCCGGATGCCGCGAGCGCGTCGAAAACGTCGGACGTCGCGTGGGTCGCCAGCGCGGTGAGCACGACCTGCGCCTGAGCGGTCTCGAGCTCCGCGATGTCGTTGAGGCGCTCATCCTCGATCTCATCGTCGAGGAATGCGCCATCATAGGCACCCTGCAGCGCCCGCGCGGCGCGCTCGACGGTGGCCTCTGCCGCATAGCCCGCGGCCGACACCTCACCGATCACCTGCAGGATCTGCGGATCGGTAGCAAAGGAGTCGGAGTTGCCGTGCGAAAAAATACGGGTGCGGTTTCGCACCTCGGTGGCGATGTCACGCTCGGCGGCCTTGATTGTTCCGGCGAGCACGGCGAGCAGCACGCCCTGGTAGAACGCAGTCTGGTACTTGAACCGGGTGTCGAAGTCGATCACGTTCTCCGCCTTGACCACCGCGTTGACGAACGTGCTCGTGCCGGAGCCTGTGGTGCGCTGACCGAAGCCATCCCAATCATCCTGATGGGTCACCCCCGGCTGGTGGGCGTCAATCACGGCGATGACCTTGACGTCGTTATCGGTGCGCTGGGAGAAGGTGTCGATCCAGTCGGCGAAGATGCTACCGGTGGAGTAATACTTGGTGCCGTTGACGTGGAACTCGGTGCCGTCGCCGCCCTCGATCGGACTGACCTTGGTGATCACGTCGCCGATCTTCACAGCGCCGATCTCGGTCCAGGCGTTGCCCGCGATCTGCCCTGCAGCGAAGCGGTCAAGCCAGACCTCGCGCTGCGCACCCTTCGAGACGAGTCGGTCTTCGACGAAGGCAAAGTGTCCGCGGAGGGCCTGCGGGATGTTGGAGTCCGCGGCCGCGAGTTCGGTCAGCAGCCGGAAGAGTTGCGGCAGTGACGCACCGAAGCCGCCGTTGGCAACGGGCACGCGCAGGGCCCCGAAGCGGGCATCCGTCAGTTCCTTGATCTCTGCATACCCGAGGCGTTGCTCCTTTTCGCGCTCAAGCGCGCCTGCTGCGATGCGCTCAAAGATGGGGCGGAACACTTCAGTGAGGCTCGCGTACTCGACCTCGGGTGCGGCGTTGATCGTAGACATAGGTGGACCTTTCGTAACGTGACGTTGACAGGGTGAAGGTGGTCGGATGCCCGCCTAGGTGTACCAACTAGGCTCTGGAATCTCATTGAGCAGCACGTACTGACCGACCTCACGCTTCTTGTACGGTGCCGGATCGTGCAAACTGTGCGTGCGCAGGTTGCGCCAGTAAATGTCGAGTCCCACAGAATTGGCCGTTGCGCGCGCGCCGGTCAGCTCAAACACTTTGGTCGCCGCTTCAAGACCGTCTTCGCTGATGCGCAGTTTTGCAGCCGCAATCCGTACCGCGATCTCGCCACGGCGCCGCGCCGTCAGATCTTGGCGACGTGCGTGCAACACCCCGCTAATCTCCGAGCCGACCGCGTCTAGCAACGCCTCATCCGCCCAAAGCTTCGATTGAAGCTGGCCATACCCTTCAAGGATGTACCACTCGTCTGTCGCGAGTTGCTTGTTGTCGCCGCCGTACGGCCAGGCGCGACTGTTGGTTCGGGTGTAGGCCGCGGCCTTTTCCACTGCGCCCTGAGCAATGCCGAGATAGAAGTTAGCGAAAACGAGCTGAATGACTGGGACATTGAGCGTGTTGTAGGTGAGTGGCTGGAATACTCGCTCAACGAAACCGGCTGCCGAATCCCAACTGGTACGCACATCCTGAATTTCAACCGAGCCGGACTCGGTCAGCCGCTGTCCAAGGTTGTCCCAGTCCCCGCCGAAGACAATGCCGGGCTGGTCGGTCGGAACAATCGCGAAGATGTGGGTATCGGTTCCCTTGAGGATGCCCTCGAGCACCGTCAGGTCTGAAACAACACCACCCGTCGAAAACGACTTACGACCAGTGAAGACGAGCTCATCTCCGTCTTCGACGACGATGAGATCGGCGTCCCGCGGATTTACAGCACCCCCGAACAGGAAGTTATTCTCGGTGTAAAGCTTCTCCACCGCGGCGATTTGCTCCTCTGTTGCTACCAGTCGCGCAGCCCAAGCCCAGAGATAGTGGTAACCGAGAAGCTGGCCGATCGAGCCGTCACCGCGTGCGATGATT
>JBDTAD010000087.1:0-1753 GCA_039924815.1 Lacisediminihabitans sp. | reverse complement strand
TTCCGCCTATGAGTCCGCGGTGCTTGTCTAAATTGCACAATAGGTGACGTGTCGTGGCCCATCAACCGCGATGACCTGAGCGAAGCACTGCCGACGAGGGAGACTGTGGCGTGAACCTAGATTTGTTCCGCCTGATGGTCTTCGTCACGGTCGTCGATCGCGACGGCTACTCGGCCGCGGCACGTCACCTGCACTTGAGCCAGTCCACCGTGTCTCATCACGTGGGCGAGCTGCAAAAAGGCTTGCAGTCCGAGCTTCTCATTTATGAGCAGGGCGCGATTCACCTCACGCCGGCCGGACACGAGGTCTATCGCTCGGCACGGCTCATGCTGACCGAACAGGAGTCGCTCGGGCACGCGCTGGATGACCTCAAGCACGGCCGCGAGGGACGGGTGCGGCTCGGAGCCACCCTGGCATTCGAGCAGAGCTACTTTATGCTCCAAGCGGTCGCCCCGTTCCTGCGCTCGCACCCGCAGACGATGTTGTCGCTTCGGTTCGGTCACAGCGGCGCCACAGCTCAGGCAGTGCTCGACCGCCAACTGGATCTGGGCTACGTCATCAAGTGGCAGCTTCCGGTGGATGCCCACTTCGAGTTGCTGCACACCGCGGAGCTGATGTTCTTTGTGGCTCGGGATCATCCTCTGGCCGCACAAGAAAGCGTCGCTCCGGAGGAGATCATGAAGGTGGGGCTTATCACTGCCCCAGCCACCAGCATCGAATCCGTCTTTTACCTTGAAAAGCTTCGGGCGAGCGGGATGTCCGGGGATCATTCGGTGCTGGAAGTTGACGGGCTGCAGGCCAGAATGCTCGCCGCTGAGGCAGGCTTGGGCGTCGTCGCCACCTTTGTTCCCAAGTATGCGCACCTAGGGGCGCTGGCCACCGCGCTCGTTCCCGTGCGGCTCGACCGCCCGGCCGGTAAGGCAGAAATCGGACTCGTGAGACGAGTCGGCGACGACGAGTCCGCGCCTCTGTCTGCCCTCGCCGCATGGCTGCGGAAACTGTCTTCGGAGGAATAAACCAACCATGACCAATCGGCTCGCGGGTGAGACGTCTCCCTACCTGCTCCAGCATGCGGATAACCCGGTCGAGTGGTTTCCGTGGGGTGAAGAAGCCTTTGCCGAGTCGGTGCGACGCGATGTGCCGATCTTCTTGTCGATCGGTTACAGCACCTGTCACTGGTGTCACGTGATGGCACGCGAATCGTTCGACGACCAGGCGACCGCGGATGTGCTCAATGCGCGATTCGTGTGCGTCAAGGTCGATCGGGAAGAGCGCCCAGACGTCGACTCGATCTATGTTGCGGCCGTGCAAGCCATCTCCAAGCACGGCGGCTGGCCGATGTCACTTTTTCTCAGCCCGCAGGGTGACTTGTTTTATGCAGGGTCATACTGGCCAAAAGTCGCTCACGACGGGCATCCGGCCTTCGTCGACGTGGCGGAAGCGGTCGCGCGCGCCTGGCATGATCGGCGAGGCGCCGTCACCGCGTCGGTGCGGGCAGTCTCCGCGCGACTTTCCCAAGCTCAGTCTGCACCCTCGTCCGCAAGCGATGTGCAGCTGGATGTCGTCGACCGCGCCGCTCGAACGGTGCTCGACACGCTCTGGGACACCCAACATGGCGGATTCGGCCAGGCCCCCAAGTTCCCGCAAGCAATGACCATCGAATGGCTGCTGCATCGATACGCGCGCACTTTCGATCAGGCCTCTCTGGACGCAAGCGTTCAGGCACTGGATGCAATGGCTCGCGGTGGCATCC
>JBDTAD010000086.1:0-3682 GCA_039924815.1 Lacisediminihabitans sp. | reverse complement strand
GCCCGTTGTGCCCTGGCGCACATCCGTCGCGAACCTATGGCGAACGACACCGGATGTCCACGACAACTGGGCGTCAATGATCGGCATCGCACAAACCAACGCGCTGCTCTCCTCGAGCGCCGGTCCCGGCCACTGGAACGATCCAGACATGCTTGAGGTCGGAAATGGCGGGATGACGACCGCCGAATATCGCACCCAGTTCAGCCTGTGGTGCGAGATGGCGGCGCCGCTGTTGGCGGGGAACGATCTGAGCCAGTCCAACGCAGCAACGCTGGCCATTCTCGGTAACGCTCGGGCCGTTGCGATTGACCAGGATCCCCTGGGCAGACAGGCCGCGGTGCTGTCCCAAACGTCGAGCAGTCTCGTGCTCGCGAAGGATCTCGCCAACGACTCGGTTGCGATCACCCTGACGAACACCACCGATCGCCCCCAAGATATTTCCGCGGCGCTGTCCCGGACTTCCCTTGGGGACGCCGCCCACTATGACGTGGTGGACGTGTGGACTGGTGACGTGGGGATAACAGCGATGTCCCTTGAGCGTTCGGTGGCGGCGCACTCGACGGTGATGGTGGTCGTCTCGCGCCGCTAGGCTCTGTCCATGACGTGGACCGCAGATATTCTGCCCAGTCTGACGGGCGTTGCGATTCTCCTTCTGGTCGCCACGGGCGTGCTTTCCGCGTACCGCGTTCCACACCGCTGGGCGCCGGCCCTGGCCATCCTGCGCGGCACTGTGCAATTGGCGATCATCAGTTTCGTGCTGGCCGGGGTCATCTCGAGCCCGCTTTGGGTGACGGTCGCACTCCTTGTGATGTTCACGGTTGCCTCATCCACAGCGACCCGCCGCGTGGGCTGGTCCTGGCCACACGCGCTCATGATGTTCTCGTCGATGGCACTCGGCATCATCGTGACCCTGGGAATAGTCTTCGCGACGGGGGCCATTGCATTTACACCTCGATATGCCTTAGCAATTGGTGGAATTGTCATCGGCAATTCGATGACGATCGCGACTCTGACCGGCCGTCGTTTCACCGAGGCCGTGGGAGACCACTGGGAAGAGGTTGAAGGCTGGCTCGCTCTGGGCGCAACTCCTCGGCAGTCGACATATTCTCTTGCACGTGGTGCGGTCTATTCTGCGTTGATTCCCACCACGGATCAGACGAAGACAACGGGGCTTGTGACCCTGCCGGGCGCGTTCGTCGGTGCTATTTTTGGCGGCGTTTCTCCGCTTGAGGCTGGTCGGTTTCAGATAGTCGTGCTCGCTGCGATCATGGCGGCAGGATCCATCACGGGCGTCATGGTGGTGAACTGGCTCGCGCCCGTTAAACAAAAACCTCTGGTGCTTGACTGAGTCTCATTACAGGCGCCTCTAGGTTTCTTAGACTTGTCTTGAACGCAGCACGGGAGAATTTCCTTCGTCCACGGAGCACTTTCGACCGTGTGCTGGCGTAATTTTTGGAGAAGCGTGGTTGATCAAGACAGACTAGGAACTCGCAGGTCGTTGCGGAATCCTCTTGACCCGCTGCGCCCGCTGAGTCACGCGCGCGCACTGCTCATCGTCAGCGGTGTCGTGCTCGTACTCGTCATTGTCGTGGGCCTCGTTGTCGCCCACGCAGCCGAGTGGGACTCCCGCGAGCTCGCGGTACTCCAGTGGCTGAGCGCGCACCACACGGCTTCACTGTCGGCGATTGCGCTCGGTATCGCGTGGCTGTTCAGCCCGCCCATTGCTGCTGCAATCACCGTGCTCGTCGGAATCGCTGTGCTGGCAGTGACCCGCAGCCCCACTCGCCTCCTCACGTTCTGGGCGATGGTGGGAGTTTCCTACCTCGGCAGCGAAGTCGTTAAGCAGATCGTGCGACGCGTGAGGCCAGACTCCAGCGGGTTCGCAAACCCGTTGGCGAATGAACATTCCTTTAGCTTTCCGAGCGGGCACACGAGCTTCGCTGCAGCCCTGGCGATCGCCATTATTTTCCTGGCCCGTGACCACTATGTGCGACGCATTGTTGCTGTATGCCTCGTCTCGGTCGCCGTTCTTATCGTCGCTTGGTCGCGCGTATACCTCGGCGTGCACTATCCGACGGATGTCGTGGCAGCAATCATCTACGCGGCCGCGTCGAGTGTCCTCGTCCTCTTGCTCTGGCTCGGTGTGGTGATGCCGCGCTTGCGATCCTCGCTGGAGGGCAGGCGTCGGCGAGGAACCAGCTAGAACAGAGATTACCTCGAAGGTACTTTCTTGGAAGCCGTGGGCGAGAGTTCTTCCCCACTAGGCAGGTTGTCGACGTGCCACGGGAAGGGGAGTGCGCCACAGATTGGGTCTGGATATTCGGCTTCGGCGGTGCGGTGCGGATCGGACTCGCAGACAGTTAACTTGCTCTTGGCGTGCCGCAGGGCCTCTAGTTAGTGCGGGCGCGCGGTATCGAGAAACTGATCTTGGTGCCGCGTTCGGAGCTCTGTTCTACCGCCACTGAACCACCGTTGCGTGTGACTATGTCGCGAACCAGCGCAAGCCCGATGCCAAAGCCCGCGCGCGAAGCGTTGGGTTGTGCTGCAGCTTCACGGGTGCGTGCAAAGCGGTCGAAGATCCGGTCGGGTTCGATACCGCGAATCCCGGGACCATGATCGAGCACGCTAATGGTGACCGTGGCGTGCGTCGCGATCACCCCAACAGTGACCTCGGATCCATCCGGCGCAAATCGCAGTGCGTTGTCGAGCAGCGCGACGAGGCAGCGGTGCACACTTGGGCCCGGGAGGAGGGTCCAGACCTGCTGGGGTTCATCCACTGTAATTGTTACGGCTTTGCCGTCTGCGATGAGCTGCATCGAACTCACGACCACTGCAATCACCGGGCTGAGGGGCGTTGCAGGACCATGACGGCTTTGCGTACCCTCGACCTCCGCTGAAAGTAGTAGGTCGTTCACCATGCCAATCAGGGACTTGGTGTCTTCACGGAGCTGCCCGACGATATCCGCCGAAGGATCGGCTTCGGCCAGGCCGCGCTGCAAGATCTGAAGACGCGCGTCGAGCACCGTCAGCGGAGTGCGCAACTCATGACTGGCATCCGCAACAAAGGCGCGCTGAATGCGAAGGGCGTCGCCGAGCGGCCGCACAGCCTGCCGGGTGACAAACCAGCTAAGAAAACCGGCTGAGACAATGAGGACTACACCGAGCAAGAGCGCACCGCGCAGCACATCTCCGGCATTCACCTCGAGATCGTTCGGGTCGGGCACGAGTTCAAAGAGCTCCCCGGGCTTGACCTGGGTGATGATGAACAGGTAAATCGTCGTGATAATTACAGCGACGACAATCGCTGATGCAACGGTGAGCTGCAAGCCAACTCTTCGTGATGCTCGTCGCACTGCGAACGTGTCGCTGTCTACAAAATCACCTTGCCCGCGCTGTCCTCTCATATGTCCCCCAATCGATAGCCCTGCCCTCGAACCGTGAGAACGAGGTCGATGTCGGTCTTTCGCCGGAGATAGTGCACGTAGGTATCGACAGTGCCGGGTTGATCATCCTTGTTGAAAGCCGTGCGAAGGATCTGGCTACGAGTGAAAGTCTGTCGTGGATTCTCCGCGAGCATCCGGAGCAGCGCGTTTTCGCGCTTGGTGAGGAGAACGCGGCCGTCATACGGGGAGTAGATGGTTCGGCTCTCCGGGTAAAACTCCCACGAACCGACCCGGATCAT
>JBDTAD010000085.1:0-2717 GCA_039924815.1 Lacisediminihabitans sp. | reverse complement strand
GCGCAGATCGCGCGCGATCTCATCCGCTTCGACACCACCAATTACGGTGAAGGCAAGTCCAACGGTGAGACGGATGCCGCAGAATATCTCGCCGAGCACCTCACGAAACTTGGCCTGAAACCTCAGCTCTTCGACTCGGAGCCGGGCCGCACGAGCGTCGTCGCGCGCGTCGAGGGTGCAGACCGCAGCAAGCCAGCGCTGGTCGTACACGGCCACACCGACGTCGTCCCAGCGCAGCCAGACAATTGGTCGGTCGACCCCTTCGAGGGCGTCATCAAAGACGGGATGCTGTGGGGCCGCGGCGCTGTCGACATGAAGAACATGGACGCCATGATGATCACGGCGCTGCAAGACATCTTGGGTTCAGGTCGCCAGCCAGCTCGCGACCTCGTGATCGCCTTCTTCGCCGACGAAGAGGCTGGGGGAGTGCTCGGTTCGCAGTACCTCGTCGACACCAGGCCGGAACTGT
Source organism: Lacisediminihabitans sp. (assembly GCA_039924815.1). Classification (GTDB taxonomy): domain Bacteria; phylum Actinomycetota; class Actinomycetes; order Actinomycetales; family Microbacteriaceae; genus Parafrigoribacterium_A. The sequence goes on along the minus strand of JBDTAD010000085.1, from coordinate 2,248 downwards.
TCGAAGGCGCCACCGAGGCAATCAGCGAAGTTGGCGGCTACTCGATCACCTTCGGCGGCACCCGCGCCTACCTGCTGCAAACCGGGGAGAAATCACTCGTCTGGGCAAAGTTCATCGCGCGCGGCACGGCTGCTCATGGATCCCGCCTGATTCACGACAACGCGGTCACCAAACTCGCTGAGGCGGTCGCCAAAGTCGGCCGCAGGCAATGGCCAATCCGTCTCACCGATACGACGACGGAGTTGCTGGGCGAAGTCGCCCGCATCCTCGGCGTCGACCCGCTGAAGGTAGGGCCAGATGAACTCGCGCTGGCGACCGGGACCGCGTCAGGGTTCATCCAGGCCACGCTGCGCACGACGACCAACCCCACCGGCCTCACCGCCGGCTACAAGCACAACGTGATCCCCGACACGGCTGAGGCGCTCATCGACATCCGCACTCTGCCGGGCGAAGAGGATGCCGTACTCGCAGAGCTCGCAGAGCTGGTCGGCCCAGACATCGAGATTGTCACCATGCTCCGCGACATCGGACTCGAGACTTCCTTCGACGGCCCACTCGTCGATGCCATCACGAGCGCCCTCAACGCGCACGACCCTGGTGCACCGGTCTTGCCCTATTTGCTCAGCGGTGGCACCGATAACAAAGCACTCAGCAAGCTCGGAATCAAGGGGTACGGGTTCGCACCGCTCAAGCTCCCCGCGGACTTGGACTTCCCCGCCATGTTCCACGGGGTTGATGAGCGCGTACCGCTCGACGCACTAGTCTTTGGCAGGCAGGTGCTCACCGATCTGTTGCTCAGCTACTAGTCAGAACGGATGCCTGTGGACCTCATCAATGCGATCATCCTCGGGCTCGTTCAGGGTCTGACCGAGTTCCTACCGATCTCTTCGAGCGCTCACATCCGCATCGTCGGCGAGCTTCTCGGCACGGGAGCTGACCCGGGAGCAGCGTTCACCGCGATCATCCAGATCGGTACAGAAGCGGCCGTCGTCGTCTACTTCTGGCACGACATTGTGCGCATCATCTCCGCCTGGTTCAAGTCACTGTTTGGCCGGGTGCCGCGCAACAATCCGAATGCCAAGCTCGGCTGGTACATCATCTTCGGCAGCATCCCCATCGTTGTCTTGGGGCTGCTCTTCCAGACCCAAATCGAGACCGTGCTGCGCTCCCTGTGGGTGATCGCGGCCACGATGATTATCTTCGGCATCCTGCTCGGGATCGCTGACTACGTTGGTGCTAAGAAGCGCAGGCTCAAAGCGCTGACCATCCCGCACGCCACGATCTACGGATTCGCACAGGCACTCGCGCTGATTCCCGGCGTCTCCCGCTCCGGTGGAACCATCACCGCCGGACTCTTCATGGGCTACGAGCGTCGTGCCGCCGCCCGCTACTCCTTCCTGCTCGCCATTCCCGCTGTGCTCGGCAGCGGCCTTTATCAGCTCTACAAGAGCATCAAAGAACCCTGCGTCTCGGCCGCCGCCCAGTGCACCCCAGAGGTGTTCAATGGGGCGGAAACTGCAGTGGCAACCCTGGTCTCGTTCATTGTCGGGCTCGTTGTCATTGCCTTCTTCATGAGCTATATCTCCAAACGCTCCTTCCTGCCCTTCGTGATCTACCGACTGCTGCTCGGTGGTGCGCTCGTGGTGCTGCTGCTCACGGGAGTGCTGCAGGCGAACTAGCGTCCAGCGGTCAATTAGGCTCAGAGGGTGAAATCTTGGAACCCACCCGAGATCCCCTCTCTGCCAGGAACCGGAGCCGTGCCGCGCGTCTATGACAGCGCGAGTCGCACTCTGAAGCTCGCTCAAGCATCCGCAACGGACGGTGACCAGCCCATCGCGTCTCTCTACGTGTGTGGCATCACACCGTACGACGCCACACACCTCGGCCACGCGGCCACCTACCTCGCCTTCGACACTCTCGTGCGGCTCTGGCGTGACGCCGGATACGAGGTGCGCTACGCGCAGAACGTCACGGATGTCGACGACCCGCTTCTCGAGCGAGCCACCGCCACCGGCGTTGACTGGCGCGATCTCGCGGCGAGCCAGATCGATCTGTTCCGCTCAGACATGCAAGCACTGTCGATCGTGCCGCCGGATCACTACGTCGGGGTCACCGAGGTCATTACGCAAGTCGCCGAAGCGGTGCAGCAACTGCGGCAGAGTGGCATCGGCTATCCGGTCGCCAGCACGGATGCCGCACCAGACATCTACTTCGACAACGCCGCGGGCGAGGCAGCTTCTTCCTGGCG
>JBDTAD010000084.1:0-9182 GCA_039924815.1 Lacisediminihabitans sp. | reverse complement strand
GGCGCACGAGTTCTGTTGCGGCGATATCAGTCGCATTCTGACGTGCTGCTTTATCACCGAGGCTCGTGCCGCGAAGTACGGCGAGAAGCGACTCCAGCGTCGTCGTCTGCCGGTCGGCCAGTTCAGTAATTGCCTCCGTGCGCACGCTCGACGCAGCGCGAGATTCCATCAGGTAGCCAAGGGAGGCTTCGCTCGCGTGCTGATGGATGCGCAGCGCAAGAATCTGCCAGAGGTCGAGGACGAGGTTATCCACCTGCTGCTTTCCCGGATCCGTGAGCAGCAGTAGCGCTCCGGTTCCCGCCAGTGCGGCCACGACGGGTCTCAATTCTCCGGCGATAAGTGCCGTCTCGCGCCATACGGTGTTCGCCTTAGCGGCAGCCCGCACATCATCGAGTTCTGAGATGGCAGCCCGGGAGACGACGACAGGATCACCGCTTTGCTTTTTAGGTTGGCGAATATCATCCATATCAACGATCAGCAACGCTGAGTGGGGCAAGTGCGTCGCAAGCAACTTCGAAAAGTGTTCTGCGACCTCCGCTAGCGGTGCAGCAAGCACCACGGCGAGTTCGCTGAGCATGCTTTCACCCCGGGCGGTAAGTAACGGTTCGGCAGCAGCACTACGCCGACTGCTGACCGTCTTCAATGACGGCGACATAGTCACAGCATAGATATCAGGAGACAGGCGAGCCACCCATTCGGGTAGTCCCACCCGTCCCGAACGGTGATCGCTATGCCACATCGGATCGCAGATGATTCAGAGAGGAGCCCGTCACTGCTGACGCCGATTCAGTACTGGGGTCATTCGAGAGAGGACTGAACGTGTCAGGAAACAGAGCTGTTGCCTACAAGAAGCCTGGGGTCGTAGAAGTCATTGATATCGACTACCCCACCTTCGAGTTGAAGGACGGTCCGGGAGTAAACCCGGCGAACGTTGGTCGAAAAGTGCCGCACGGCGTCATCCTCAGAACCGTGACGACCAATATCTGTGGGTCTGACCAACACATGGTCAGGGGCCGCACTACGGCACCGGTCAACTTGGTTCTCGGACACGAAATCACCGGTGAGGTTGTCGAGGCTGGCCCTGATGTTGAATTCATCGCGGTCGGTGACATCGTCTCGGTGCCTTTCAATATTTCCTGCGGGCGGTGCCGCAACTGCAAGACAGGTAAGACAGGCATTTGCCTCAATGTGAACCCCGATCGCCCCGGCAGCGCGTATGGCTACGTCGACATGGGCGGGTGGGTGGGCGGACAGGCCGAATATGTGCTGGTTCCTTATGCCGACTGGAACCTGTTGAAATTTCCCGACCGGGATCAGGCACTAGACAAGATCATGGATCTGACGATGCTGTCAGATATTTTGCCCACCGGCTTCCACGGTGCGGTCATGGCTGGCGTTGGCGTTGGCTCAACCGTGTATATCGCGGGTGCCGGTCCAGTGGGCCTTGCTGCAGCTGCTGGTGCACAGTTGCTCGGAGCTGCCGTTGTCGTGGTCGGCGACATGAACGAAGAGCGCCTGGCACAAGCGCGAAGTTTTGGTTGCGAGACGATCAATGTGGGAAACGGCGCACCCGAGGACCAGCTTGAGCAACTGCTCGGCGTGCCGGAAGTCGACGCTGCGGTCGATTGTGTCGGGTTCGAGGCGCGCGGCCACGGAAGAGGATCAGGTGCGCAGGAAGCCCCGGCGACGGTGCTGAACTCGCTCATGACGATCACTGCCGCAGGAGGTGCACTAGGCATCCCTGGCCTGTACGTCACTGGTGACCCCGGCGCAGTCGACGATGCGGCCAAAGTCGGGTCCCTCTCGATGACTTTTGGCACGGGGTGGGCAAAATCCCTGTCATTTGCGACCGGACAATGCCCGGTCATGAAGTACAACAGACAACTCATGATGGCGATCCTGCACGACAAGATCCACATCGCTAAGGCGGTCAACGCCACGGCAATCCCCCTCGAGGATGCTCCTCGCGGCTATGCAGAATTCGACGCGGGTGCGGCCACGAAGTACGTACTCAATCCCAACGGCTATGTCACGGCCTGAACACGCCCAACCCAACCATCAGAAATCATAAGAAGGAGTCACCATGTCAGCATTGACACTCGCAGAGGCCCGCGCCATCATCGCCGCAGCGGAAAAGCGCGCCGGAGAAATCGGCCAACCGATGAACATCGCCGTCGTCGACGCCGGCGGAAACCTCATTGCACACGCTCGCATGGACGGTGCTTGGATGGGCAGCGTCAACATCTCGATCAATAAGGCGTGGACCTCGCGCGCCTTTGACATTTCCACGAAAGACTTGGGTGATAACTCGGGTCCAGGCCAGCAGTTCTATGGAATCCACGCGAGCAACGGCGGCAAGGTCATGATCTTCGCGGGCGGCATACCGCTCAAACGTGGCGATGAGGTCGTGGGTGCGATCGGCGTGAGTGGCGGCGGCGGCGACCAAGATCAGACCGTAGCGTAATCCGGCGCAGCCGCGCTGGGTTAATAGCGCTTGCCGCGCAGGCTACCGAGCCATCCGCACAATATGCTCGGCATGCCGCAGCACGGGCCCATCGACCATCTGGCCGCGGAAGCGAAACACACCTCGCTGAGTTTGCGCGGCTTCGAGCAGTTCGCCGGCGAGGGCGAGCTGCTCTTCGGTGGGCCTGTACGCCTCACGGATTGTCGCCACCTGACCCGGATGAATGCAGGCGGTCGCCGCAAAGCCCACCGCAGCTGCGTCCTCGGCTTCTGCGGCGAGGCCGTCGAGATCGGCGATGTCGAGATGGATGGTGTCAATCGCGGCCTTGCCCGATGCCCCCGCGGCCAGCAGGATACTCGAACGGGCGTGCTGAGCGATGTGACGGTAGCTGCCGTCCGCAAACCTGGTCGACGAACCACCGAGTGACGCGACCAGATCCTCCGCACCCCACATAAGAGCAATGACGTTCTTTGAGGCCGCAAGCGCGGGCGCAGCGAGCACGCCGCGAGCGGTTTCGCACAGCGCGATCACGCGGTAACGATCAAGACCGGAGAGCTGCTCTGGGTCTTCGGCCTTGGCAACCATTACCGTGCGGTACGCCGTCTGGCCGACGGCCATCAGGTCGTCAGCGAAATAGCCTGAGTCGAAGGCATTGACGCGCACGACCGTGGTGTCGGGGTTAAGCGGATGCCCGACCATGGCGTCGCGGGCGGTGGCTTTGCGTGACGGCCCGACGGCATCCTCCAGGTCGATGATCACCGCATCCGCTCGCTCCGCCGCCTTGTCGTAGCGGTCTGGCCGATCCGCGGGGCAGAAGAGCATCGCCGGGCCGAGATCGAAGGTCATGATTGTGCCTCCGGTGCCGCGCCCTCGCACCACATGAGTGCCGACCGCACCGCGCGGGCGACGATCACACCGTCCTGGTTACGGGCAACGTGTTCGAAGGTGACGATGCCCTGCCCCAGGCGTGACTTCGATAGCCGCTTCTCCACCACCGTCGACTCTGAGTACATCGTGTCGCCGTGGAACAGCGGATGCGGGAAGGTGACCTCGGTGAAGCCAAGGTTGCCCACGGTAGTTCCCTGGGTCAGTTGACCGACGGAGGCGCCGACCATCGTGGCGAGGGTGAACATCGAGGTCATCAGCCGCTGGCCGAAGGGCTGAGTCGCTGACCACGCCGCGTCGAGGTGCAACGACTGCCCATTCATGGTGAGGGTCGAGAACAGCACGTTGTCCGCCTCGGTGACCGTGCGGCCGGGACGATGCAGGTAGCGCACGCCAGGCTCTAGCTCTTCAAACCAGAGGCCTCGCTGCACAATCTCGCGTGGCTCAGCTTTCTGCTCGTGGGCATCCATCTCGTCACTTCACCTTCGCTGGCGTGGTTCCATGGGCCGCGCCAAGCCCCAGCGACCGGGCAATAACCATCAGCTGCACCTCGTTGGTACCCTCGCCAATCTCCAGGATCTTGGAGTCTCGATAGTGCCGCCCGACCAGGCTCTCGTTCATGAAACCGTAGCCGCCGAAGATCTGGGTCGCGTCGCGCGCGTTCTGCATAGCGGCGTCGCTCGCGACCAGCTTGGCCATCGCGGCCTCGGCCTTGAAAGGCAACCCCGCATCGCAGCGACGGGCCGCGTCGTACCACGCGAGACGTGACGTGTAGACGCGTGCTCGCATCTTCGCGATGGTGAACGCGATGTACTGGTGGGATGCGATGGGCACGCCGAAGACGACCCGCGACTTCGCGTAACTGATCGCTTCCGCGAGGCAGCCTTCCGCCGCTCCCGTCGCGAGCGCCGCGATCGCGACCCGACCCTCATCGAGCGCCTCGAGGAAATTCGCGAATCCGCGCCCGCGCTCACCGAGCAGGTTTGCAGCGGGCACCCGCACCTCGTCAAAGGTCAACGGATGCGTGTCTGACGCCCACCAGCCGACCTTGTCGTAGGCCGGTTCGACAGTGAACCCCGGCGTGCCGTGCGGCACGATGATCGTCGAGATCTCCTTGGCAACACTGCCGTCGGCCCTCGTTCGCTCCCCCGTGACCGCGGCGACCGAGACGAAGCTCGAGATCGGCGTTCCCGAGTTGGTAATGAACTGCTTGCTGCCGTTGATGACCCATTCGTCACCGTCCAGACGCGCCGTCGTGCGGGTGCCTCCAGCATCCGACCCTGCCTCGGCCTCGGTGAGGCCGAAGCCAGCCAGAGCGCGCCCTGCTACCAGATCGGGCAGCCACTTTGCCTTCTGCTCGTCAGTGCCGTGCCGATAGAGCGGGAGGATCCCAAGCCCGACTGCCGCTTCGAGCGTGATCGCCAGCGACTGGTCGACGCGGGCGATGGCCTCGATCGCTAGACACAACGCGAGAAAGCTGCCACCCTGGCCGCCCTCGTCTTCGGAGACGGGCAGCCCGAACAGCCCCATCTCACCCATCTGGGCGACGATGTTCATCGGCAGTCGGTGGTCGCGGTCGGCTTCGTATGACGCTGGCGCGATGACAGTCTCGGCAAAGTCCTTCACCATGTCCGCCAGGGCCTGTTCATCCTCGGTAAGGCCGTAGCTGAGGGTGGGGGTGAGCTCGTGACTCATGATTTCTCCTCTGGGTTATTCACAGCTGCGTTGTTCACAACGGTGATGCTGGCGAGCAGCTGGTCGAGTTTGACCAGATCGCCGGGTGTAGCGGTAATGCTGACTGTCCCTGCGACGGGCGCCGTGAGTTTGTGCTCCATCTTCATGGCCTCGACGGTGAGGATCGTGTCCCCCGCCTCGACGTGAGCACCATCCGCAACAGACACGGTGACGACGGTGCCCGGCATCGGCGAGCGCACTTCCGGACGCTTCGGCTTCTCGGCCATCTCGATTCCGGCAACCATCTCGGCGGTCTCTGCTCCGCGGCTGACGATGCCCAGCGGCCAGCTGAATCCGCGCTGTCCGAGCCATATCGTTTCGCCGTCCCGTGCGATCGTCCACCGGGAAGAGGTGCCGTCGAATTCAACCATTGCGATCGTGTTCGAGGCCTCTGACCAGATGACGGAGTGAGTTCTCCCGTCGATCGTGACGGCATCGCCTGACACGAAGACATCCGCGCGCTCGGTCGATGACAACGCGAAGCGATAGCGGCTCGCGCGCGGAGTGCCGCCCATCCGCCAGCCGCTGTGGCCGTTCCAGACTCCGGTGCCCGTGGGCCGGGACTGCAAGTACAAAGCTGCGATGGCGAGAAGTTCATCATCCGGGTGCCGGAAAGCGAGACCGGGGAGTCTGCGCTCGATGAGCGTGGTATCGAGAGCACCCGAGCGCACATCCGCGTCGTTGAGAAGCGCCCGAAGGTACTCGAGATTCGTACGAACTCCGAGCACGGTAGTTTCTGCGAGTGCACCGTCGAGACGCTCCAGCGCTTGGGCTCGATCGGAACCCCACGCGATGACCTTCGCGAGCATCGGATCGTAGTGCGGGGAGACGACCAAGCCGTCAACGAGCGAACTGTCGACGCGCACTCCGTCACCCGCTGCTTCGGCGAGCGAGACGACCATGCCCGTGCTGGGCAGAAAGCCGCTCTCCGGGTCCTCTGCGTAGACGCGCGCCTCGATGGCATGGCCGGCAAGAACGACGTCGTCCTGCGCAATCGTGAGCTCAAGCCCGGCAGCAACGCGGAGCTGCCACGCCACCAGATCGATCCCGGTGACGAGTTCGGTCACCGGATGCTCTACCTGCAGTCGAGTGTTCATCTCCATGAAGAAGAACTCGTCCGGTGCGTCATCGGAGACGAGAAATTCGACCGTGCCCGCGCCGACGTAGTCGACACTGCGAGCGACGGTGCACGCCGCCTCGCCGATGCGCGCCCTGGTCTCGGCGCTGAGGATCGGCGACGGTGCCTCTTCGATCACCTTTTGGTGCCGTCGCTGCAGCGAGCACTCGCGCTCGCCCAGATGGATGACGTTACCGTGCGTATCTGCGAGCAGCTGCACTTCAATGTGCCGAGGCGCTGTGACCAGGCGCTCGAGCAGCAGTGTGTCGTCACCGAAGGCTGAGGCCGCGATCCGGCGGGCTGTCGCTAGCGCTTCGGCCAGTTCCGATGCCGTGAGTACGGGCACCATGCCCTTGCCGCCTCCGCCTGCCGAGGGCTTCACCAGAATGGGAAAGCCAAGCTCGATCGCCGCAGCCTCCAGCTGCTCGTTGCTGAGGCCTGGCGATGAGACGCCCTCGATGACAGGAACACCGGCCTTCGACACATGCTGCTTCGCACGGATCTTGTCGCCCATGAGCCCTAGCGCTGCGACCCCTGGACCGATGAAGACGATTCCTGCGGCTTCACACTTTTCAGCAAAATCCGCGTTTTCCGAAAGAAATCCGTAGCCGGGGTGAATCGCCTGGGCACCGCTAGCCTGTGCCGCAGCGATGATCGCGTCGGCATTGAGGTAGCTGTCGTGTGCTGGCGGCGGGCCTATTCGGACCGCTTCGTCCGCCATCGCGACATGTTTCGCGCCGCGGTCGGCATCGCTGTAGACAGCAACACTGTGGATGCCCATGTCGCGCAGGGTGAGGATGACGCGGCAGGCGATCTCGCCGCGGTTCGCTATGAGGACTTTCTCAAACATCGCGGGTCACATCCTGAAGAGGCCAAAGGCGGTATCGGGCAGCGGGGTTCTGGAGCAGACGTCAAGGGCCAGACCGAGGACGGTGCGAGTGTCTGCCGGGTCGATAATGCCGTCGTCCCAGAGTCTGGCGGTGGAATAATACGGGCTGCCCTGCTGCTCGAACTGCTCAGCGATGGGTGCCTTGAAGGCCGCCTCGGCATCCGCGGACCACTCTTCGCCGCGGCGCTCGAGTTGCTCGCGCTTGACGGTGGCAAGCACCGAGGAAGCCTGCGGGCCGCCCATCACGGAGATGCGGCTGGCGGGCCACATCCAGAGGAAGCGCGGCGAGTACGCTCGCCCGCACATGGAATAGTTGCCGGCCCCGAAGGACCCACCGATAACGACAGTGAGCTTGGGCACGCGAGTGGTGGCGACAGCGGTGACCATCTTGGCGCCGTGCTTGGCGATGCCGCCGGCCTCGGCATCCGTCCCCACCATGAAGCCCGAAATGTTCTGCAAGAAAACTAGTGGGATGCCACGCTGGTCACAGAGCTCAATGAAGTGCGCGCCCTTCTGTGCCGACTCGCTAAATAGAACCCCGTTGTTGGCGACAATGCCGATCGGATGCCCGTGCAGATGAGCAAAGCCGGTCACGAGCGTCGCACCGTACTCGCGTTTGAACTCGTGAAACTCGGAGGCGTCGACGAGCCTCGCAATGACCTCGCGCACGTCGTAGCTGGCTTGCACGTCGGTCGGGACGACTCCGTAAAGCTCGTGCTCGTCAACGATTGGGTCTCGGGTTTCGATCACGTCCCACGCGGTGTCGGCTGACCGCGGGATGGTCGAGACGATGTCACGCAGAATCTGCAGGGCGTGCTGATCGTTCTCCGCCAGGTGATCAACGACGCCGGAGGTACGGGCGTGCAACTCGCCCCCGCCGAGGTCTTCCGCCGTGACGATCTCGCCGATCGCAGCCTTCACCAGCGGTGGTCCGCCGAGAAAGATGGTGCCCTGCCCGCGCACGATGATCGTCTCGTCGCTCATTGCCGGAACATACGCTCCGCCGGCAGTGCAGGAGCCCATCACCGAGGCGAGCTGCGGAATCTTCGCCGCAGACAGGCGTGCCTGGTTGTAGAAAATTCGACCGAAGTCGTCGACGTCGGGGAAAACCTCGTCTTGCATCGGTAAGAACGCACCACCGGAGTCGACAAGGTAGAGGCAGGGCAGGTGGTTTTCCAGGGCGATCTCCTGCGCGCGCAGGTGCTTCTTGACCGTCATGGGAAAGTAGGTGCCGCCCTTGGCTGTGGCGTCATTCGAGACCACCATGACGTGCCGGCCGTTCACGAGCCCGATGCCCGCGATGAGGCTTGCGCCCGGAGCGTTATCGCCGTACATGCCGTTCGCGGCGAGAGGCGCAATTTCAAGGAACGGGCTGCCATCGTCGAGCAGCCGCTCGACCCGTTCCCGAGGCAACAACTTTCCACGGGCGACGTGGCGTTCACGCGAACGCTCAGGGCCGCCGAGGGCTGTCTGCGCGAGTCTCTCGCGCAGTTCGGTAACGAGTGCACGCTGAGCCATGTCGTTGCTGTGGAACGCGTCACTCGTCGCATCCGCATGGCTACTCAGGATCTCCATCAGCACTCTTTCGTGGGGCGTTCGTGCGCCCGGTACGCTCTGGCGTTGGTGCCTGTTCGCACCGTTGCGCTTTTCGGTTAGTTGTGACTAACTGGCTTTTAGGTTAGTCATGATTAACTGGAATGTCTACAGCATGAAGCCGATACGCAGAAAACCACGCGCAGAGAAAGAGGAACCGTGTCAGAGGATGCCGCGACAACGTCGCGCAGTCGCGCGAAGGCTGACCGCCGTGCGAGCCTGCTGCACTCCGCGGCACGCCTGTTCGCCGAGAACGGTTTCGCCCGCGTCTCCCTCGAAGACCTAGGGGCGGCTGCGGGGATCAGCGGGCCAGCTGTCTACCGACACTTCGAGAGCAAGCAGGCCGTTCTCGCCGCCCTACTGGTCGGTGTCAGCCATGAGCTGGCGAGTGGTGGCCAGGCGGTTGTCGCTCGTGCCTCGAATGACGACGAGGCGCTACGCTCCCTCATCCGCTTCCACGTCGAATTCGCACTCGGCAACCCGGATGTCATTCGCGTGCA
>JBDTAD010000083.1:0-5912 GCA_039924815.1 Lacisediminihabitans sp. | reverse complement strand
CGCGTCTCGACCCAGCGACTCTCGCACTTCTCGGCTCGCTGCTCACCGGCGACTGGGACAGCGCGGAATCCTCCGAGGAGCGGTACCGCAGCCAGGCCAGCGGTGTCGTCGCCGCCTACACCCAGTTCCATCTAGAGCGCAGCCTGCGCTCGCTCCAGCATGTCGATCGGACCATCGCGTGAGCACGGTAGCTAAAACCCACAAAGACGCTGTCGACTTCAAGCCGATCGACTGGACCGGCGCCTACCCGCCGAAGTTCGCGCGCGGTTCCGTTCCTGGGCACGTCGCGATCGTGATGGATGGCAACGGCCGCTGGGCCAATGCCAAGGGACTCACTCGCATTGAGGGTCACCGCGCTGGCGAGGCGGCGCTGCTCGACGTCGTTGCCGGCGCCATCCAGGCGGGAGTGAAGCACCTCAGCGTCTACGCCTTCTCCACCGAGAACTGGAAGCGCTCGCCAGAAGAAGTGCGCTTCCTCATGGGCTTCAACCGGGACGTGCTGCATCGTCGCCGCGACCAGCTCAACGAGTGGGGCGTTCGCGTGCGCTGGGCGGGGCGAAAGCCCAGACTGTGGGCATCAGTCATCAACGAGCTTCAGTTTGCCGAGCGGCTCACCGCCCGCAATTCGGTGCTCACGCTCACCATGTGCGTCAACTACGGTGGACGCACCGAGATTGCGGATGCCGTGCGAGCGCTCGCAGAAGAGGTTGCCGCGGGCAGGCTGAAGCCGTCCGGTATCACCGAGAAGGCCATCCAGAAGCATCTGTACGCGCCGGACCTGCCCGATGTTGACCTCTTCGTCCGCAGCTCCGGGGAGCAGCGCACCAGCAACTTCATGCTCTGGCAGAGCGCCTACGCAGAAATGGTCTTTCTCGACACCTACTGGCCCGACTTCGGGCGGGAGCAGCTGTGGCAGGCGATCGAGCTGTACGCCTCGCGTAACCGTCGCTTTGGCGGTGCGGTGGATACTCCCACCGGCTGAGTGATGCGACTCAGCGCTCGGCTATGACGCAAACTTCGCGCTTGGCCACGGCTGCAGGTTCGAGTGCAGGTCGCTCAGGCTGCCCGAGACTTCCTGCATGATCGTCATCACCATCGCCGCAATGCTCGCCGCCGTCGCGAGGACCGAGAGGATCGCGCCAATTGCCGATACGACCGCGATCGGAATTGTCACGATACCGAGTGCAGTGAGAATTGCGAGCACCAGCGTGAGGATTGCAGCAACCAGGCTGAGTACCGCGACAAGGAGCTCAGCGTAGAACTGCTCGATCGCGTCGGCGAGTTTGCCAAGCGTTGCTTCGAGCACACGTCCGTATTCGGCGATGCGCGTCACCGCGTCGCTCTGACCGGTGAATGACTTTGCGTAGAGCTGGCTCGCGCCGCCCTGCCACTTTGAGTCATCGCTCATCGCCTCTAGCGAATCCGGTCGCACGCTGGACGCCAGGTCGCGGGAAACTTTGTTCACGCCGGTATCGAGCACTTGCGCCGCAGCGCGCAACGCGTCGGGGCTGCCCAGCATGTGGGCCATCTTTTTGTTGACCGCGATGGCTTCCCGCGCGTACCCGATCACGTCCATCATTTCGCCGATGAGTTTGTTGGCGATTTCGTTCTTGATCACGCCGGGTACCGGGAGAAAGGTATCGAGGTAGGTGTTAACAAGTTCACGAATGATGCCGGGACCATGCAGTTGTAGTCCGTCTAGCCCGGTGGTAGCGCGCTGGAGTGCCTCGTCGACTTCGGTGACGATCAGATCGACGTAGCTGCTCACGGTGCCTCCAGTTCGGAGCGCACCCTCGCGATGTCTTCGGCGGACAGTTTCTCCGCGTCGGCGTAGGTGAGCACAGTCTTCAGTAGCGTGCGCTCGAATCCGTCGAAGACCACCGATCCTTGCTCTACGTACTCCTGCAGCGCTTTCGCCGACGCCATATATGCCCTGTGAACGTCCTGCGCTTGAGGTATATAGGAGAAGTTGTCGGCAGTCAGCCCCACCGGGATAGCAGTTCTTATCGTCTCGAGCTTCTTTGCCCAGCGGTCGAACGTTTTGGCATCCGCCTCAAGCGCCGTGGCATCAACCGCATACCCGTCATTCATTGCTTGTCACTCTCACGCGTATCTCCCCATTGTGTCCGTTTGCTGCGCAGCGGTGCGGGCCATACGCACGATTTCCTCTGAGATGAGGTGATCGGGAGTTGACCCGATCCACGAAGTTTGGCACTCGACACCAGTGACGGTGCCCATGAGGGCCGTGATGGTTACGGTGCCGAAGTCGTTCTTGATTTTCTGGGGCTCGGGTCGCTCACCGCTCGCGATCGACTGCACAAGCTTGGCCACGAGGGAACCCGACGCGTTCAGCTGGGCGCGTGGGTCCGCGTCGCTGACGGTGATCCCGCGTACCAGCGCACCTGCGCGCAGAATCCCGGCATTGATCTCGTGAAGCAGTTGCTCCGCGGTCATATCCGCTCGGGCCTCTGCATCGATATCAAGTTCAGACATCAACCCGTCTTCATCGAAGGTCACCGTGACCGCGCCCTGCTCCGCTAGTCCCAGCAACGCAAGAATGTCCTGTGTTGTGGTCGCGTTGTCGCGCTGGAGTTTTTCGCCCTTCAGCTTCAACGCTTCGATCTGCTTCAGCAGGTCGGTGTTGTCGGTCAACTCCACAGGCTTCGAACCTTCGACTCGGTGTCGCGGTGCCGCTGCGTGACGCCGCTGACTGTGCTCGAAACTTGGCCGAGGATGTGATTCATCTTGCCGAGGGACTCCGCCCACTGTCGGTGCGCGGCGCGATACGACTCCGACGCTGCGCCGGTCCACTCACCGCCCAGCGTTGACACCGTTGCATCAAGCTCTTGGAGGGAAGCAGTAATGCTCAAGTTCGCCTTGGCGATGATTGAGCTGAGCTGCTCCATGCGCTCGAAGTCGATCATTATCGCGTCCGTCATCGTCAGAGCCTAACAAATCCTCGTTCATGAGCGCGCATGCACCGCTCCGGGTTTCCGGCTGCAGGCAGCCCTTAGGAGCCGGAAACCGAGTTCGAAATTACCACGGCAACAAAAACGAGCACTCCGTCTAAAAACATCGCGCCCACGGCGAACACAATCATCAGGCCAGCAAGGCTCGAAGCACCGAGTTGTGGGCTCCGGACGAGGCCGATGATGGCGAAGACGAGGGTGAGTACGGCGAGCAGCACATCGACGCCTGTCACGACAAAGATGATAACGAGACCTAAGTGCGGCGCGAAGATGGTCAGGATCAGAATGACCATGCTGACGAAGGGGAGCCCGTAAGTAATCATGCCGAGCGTTCGAGCAACTCTGGCTGAGGAGTTGACGCCTGGCCACATTTTTCGGCGGGACTCCGGGTTCCCAAACCCTGAGAGCGCGGCGTTCAGATGGGTCGCATCTGTCCACGCTGTACCGTTCCACCAGCGCTCGTAATTCGCGTTGGTGTCTGGGTACCAACCACGCGGTGGGTTCGTGCCATTCGCTTCGCTCACAATGCACGCTAATCTACCGGGTTGTACGCGCGACTGACGGCTTCACCTTGGCTATCCGGGTGGATCTATTACTGTGTACTTTCCGGGCGAGCGCCCCGCTCGGGGTCCGCGTAATAGAGCCTGACGCTGTTTTGGTCGCGACGACGTGAAGTGCTAAAATTAGTTCAGGTCATAATGACCCTTACTGAATTGAGCGATGTGGACGCGGCACAGCATGACCAGCAGGGAATCTCCCTCGCCGTATCCACAGTGATTTTTGCTCTGCGTCCGCATCCCGAAACGGGACTCAGCTCCGTGTGGATTCCACTCGTGCGCCGCATCCGCGATCCGTTCGATCGTCGCTGGGCCCTGCCGGGAGGCTGGGTCGCCGCCGAGGAAAGCCTCGCGGATGCTGCGGCCCGCAATCTCCTCGAGACGACTTCCCTTGCGCCGACCTACCTCGAACAGCTCTACGCCTTTGGCGACGTGGATCGCTCGCCCGGTCGTCGAGTCGTGTCGATTGTCTATTGGGCGCTCGTGCGGCAGGAGGAAGCGGAGCGCGCCTCGGAGGGGGAGAACGTGCGCTGGTTCCCCGCAGACGAGTTGCCCTCGCTCGCTTTCGATCACAACGTGATTGTCGAGTACGCACTCTGGCGGCTGCGCACCAAGATGGAATACTCGCGCATCGCCCGCGCGTTCCTGGGCGAGACCTTCACGCTGAGCGAGTTGCGTATCGTGCACGAGGCCGTGCTGCAGCGCCAACTCGATCCGGCTAACTTCCGGCGCCTCGTGGCCGCCTCGAAGACACTCGTGCCCACCGACGACGTCGTTGTCGGGGGTCGCCACCGCCCACCACGCTTGTATCGCTACGACGAGACCATGGAGCTCGTCGACAACGGCCCGCTGGGGCCAGAAGAATCAGGGAGTACCCGTGTCATCGATTGACGCAACGATCCAGTTCATTCGTGCAACGGGAAAAGGCGAGACCTGTTCCTCCGAACTCGCGGACGGTCCGTGGGTGTTCGACGCGAAACCGGAGCCGGGATACGGGCCTGGCGCGTCCATGGGCGACATCATCCCCACCGATGCTCCGCGTCAGGGAGTGTTGCCATTCGAGTACCAGCGCGCCTCGAACGACGATCTGCACGAGCGCATCCGTGCTGCCAAGAAGATCCTGGGCTCCAGGGTCGTCGTGCTCGGTCACCACTACCAACGGGACGAGGTCGTGCAGCACGCAGATTTTGTCGGTGACTCGTTTCAGCTCGCCAACGCGGCTCAGACTGTGCCGGAGGCCGAAACGATCGTCTTCTGCGGCGTCAACTTCATGGCGGAGACCGCGGACATCCTCGCCAGGGAAGGTCAGACGGTAATCCTGCCGAACCTTGCCGCAGGGTGCTCTATGGCCGACATGGCCGACATCGACTCCGTGACAGAGTGCTGGGAGCAGCTCGAAGAGGTCTACGGCACAGAGCCGGATGCCGATGGCCGCGTCCCTGTGATCCCGGTCACCTACATGAACTCCTCGGCCGCGCTCAAGGGCTTCTGCGGCGAGCACGGCGGAATCGTGTGCACGTCGTCCAACGCCCAGGCCGTGCTGAAGTGGGCATTCGAGCGAGGTCAAAGAGTGCTGTTCTTCCCCGACCAACACCTCGGTCGCAATACCGCCAAGGCGATGGGCATTTCGCTCGATCAGATGCCGATGTGGAACCCACGCAGTCCCCTCGGTGGCAACGACACAGATGCTCTGAACGACGCCAAAGTCATCCTGTGGCACGGATTCTGCAGCGTGCACAAGCGCTTCACTGTCGACCAGATCGAGCTGGCGCGCAAGGAATTTCCCGGAGTGCGAGTGATCGTTCACCCGGAGTGTCCGATGCCGACGGTCGACGCGGCTGATGAGTCAGGTTCGACCGAGTACATCCGCAAGGTGGTTGCTGAGGCGACCGAGCCGACGATCTTCGCGATCGGCACCGAGGTCAACATGGTCAACAGACTCGCCAACGAGTATCCGGAACACACCGTGTTCTGTCTCGATCCGGTGGTGTGCCCCTGCTCGACGATGTACCGCATCCACCCCGGCTACCTCGCTTGGATTTTGGAGAGCCTGGTGCTGGGAGAAGTGAACAACCAGATATCTGTTACGGCGGATGTCGCGGCCCCGGCGAAGATTGCCCTCGAAAGGATGCTGGCGGCACGCCCGTGAGCCACGTCATCGTTGTTGGCACCGGAATCGCGGGCCTGATCGCCGCGATTCAGGCGAGCGAGGAACACGACGTCACCCTCGTGACGAAGGCCGAACTGACCGAGAGCAACACTCGGTACGCGCAAGGTGGCATTGCCGCAGCGATGTTTCCTGAAGACAGTGCGGCCGAGCACGTTGCGGACACCCTCCGGGCGAGCGCCGGCTTGGCCGACCCGCGGATGGTGCAGATCCTCTGCG
>JBDTAD010000082.1:0-3901 GCA_039924815.1 Lacisediminihabitans sp. | reverse complement strand
CACTGCGAACAAGCACGATCGTGCATAAACTGCCTGCATTCTCAGCTCCACATCGGCTATTTTCGTAACTATGCACGATCGTGCGTATTTAGTTAGATATTCTCGTTCAAGAAGACTACTCTCAATGAATCAGCACGATCGTGCATATTGGGGAGCAACATGACGAACTCGACTATCGCCGCCGACCTTGGCCGCACGATCGCGCAACGCCGACGCGAACTCGCCGTGACCCAAGAAGATCTCGCAGCACTTGCTGGCGTGTCCGTGCGCTTCCTCTCCTCGCTGGAGCGGGGCAAGCCCACCGTGCGACTCGACACCCTGGTCGCGGTTCTCGATGTGCTCGGCCTTGAGCTGCACACACGAGTGCGGAATGCAGCATGACCACCGATCGTGCGGATGTGTTCAAGGCGGGGCACCTCGCGGCAACACTGACACGCACCGCCGAGGGCGTCGAGTTCACCTACCTGCCCGACTATCTCGGTTCAGTTCAGTCCGTCGCCATCGCATCGACTCTTCCGCTTACAGAGAAACCACGAGTTACCGCAGCTGGAGCAGTGCCCCCTTACTTCGCCGGGTTGCTGCCGGAAGGCCGCCGCCTGACCAACCTGCGCCAGACCATAAAGACCTCCGCTGATGACGAACTCTCGCTGCTCGTGGCTGTGGGCGCTGATCCTGTTGGTGACGTGCAGGTCGTGGCACCCGGCGGCCAGCCCAGCGAGGTCGAAGCCATCGCAACTGTCGGAAAAGATTTCGGCGACATCCGTTTCGCCGACCTTCTACAAGACGCCGGAATCGTCGACCCGATCGGGATCGCCGGCGTGCAGGACAAAGTGTCGGCACGGATGCTGTCGCTTCCGGTACGTCGCGCCCACGAACGCTTCATTCTCAAGCTCGACCCACCCGACTACCCACACGTTGTTGAGAACGAGGCCTTCTTCATTGCTCTCTCCGCCCGCGCGGGAATCCCGACCGTCGACGCATCCGTCGTTCACGATGCCGATGGGCGCGCGGGGCTACTGGTCACACGATTTGATCGCGTCGTTCACGACGGCGTGCCTACACGGCTCGCGGTAGAGGATGCCTGCCAGGCGCAGGATCTCTGGCCCGCCGACAAATACAACACCACGGCCGAAAAGACCGCACAGGCACTCATCCGCCTGTGCGCCGCAGAGACGATCGCCGCACGAGATATCTTTCGACAGCTCATCTTCGCCTGGCTCACCGGAAACGGGGATGTGCACGCCAAGAACCTCTCCGCGCTGACCCAGCCGAACGGCGAGACCCGCATCGCGCCAGCGTACGACCTGCCCTCAACAGTCCCGTACGGCGACAAGACCCTCGCCTTGACCATTGAGAGCAAACGCACCGGACTGTCACGGCGGATACTCCTGCAGTTCGCTGCCGAGGTGGGCGTGCGTGAGAAAGCGGCGGGCGAGATCCTCGACCGGCTCCTCGACGCTACTGCCGACCTCGACGATGCACTGTCGGCTGCCGCCATCCCGTTTGACAACGCGACTCTGCAGCGCACGAGGCGTGAGCTGCAGTTCCGCAGGAAGCAATTGCTGTAACCCGCCCCGGTCTCGATACGCTCGTTCCTCGCTACTCGACCAACGTCAGTGGGGATGCACTATCTCGATCTCGGTGATGTGCGGGCCGAAGTCCTTGCTGTTGTTCGTGTGGAAGCGGTCTGCGCCCCAGACGACCGCCGTTGCGAGATGGATGGCGTCAGCTAACTTGAGCCGGTACTTCACGCTGAGGCCCAGTGCAGCATCCACCAGCTCATCATCAACCGGCTTCAGTTGCATGGTCGACAGCAGAGCGGTCAGCCGATCCAGCTCCTCCGACGCACCAGTTCGCATGGGCTTCTTCAGAAGTTCAAGCACCAGAAGATTCGAGCCGAGCCGCTCCCCCGCCTCGAAAAGCGTCTGGCGTATCGCGGCACCCCGTGCGTCATTGATGGCCGAGTAGATCAGCACATCCGCGTCGAAAGCCTCCACTACTGCTCGCCCTTCTCCCGACGCTCTTGGAGTTCACGTTCCACGCGATCCCAGGGGTCCTCTCGATCACGGTGCCACGCGACGTCTGCTATGGCGGCTCCCGCGTCATAGCCCGGAATGATCGGAAATGACTCAGGGGTGACCGGCTTCTGGCGAAGTTCATTCATCTTTCGACGCAGCTCACGAGCCTGCTCCAGCACGTCGAGTCTCGCCGTCTTCATCCAGCGATCATGTCCGACGATGACCGCGGCGGGGCGGCCGTGGCGCGTGATGGTGATCTCTTCGCCCGCCTCGACCTTGTTGAGGATAAGAGCGAGGTTGGCTCTGGCGTCGCTCAGGGAATAGGTGGACATAGCTAGATTGTACAGAGATGTACAGATTACGTGGTTAGTACGACCAGCGGACATCCGAATTGTTTAGGATGAAGTCCCAACCGAGAGGGGCTCTGTGAGGGAAATCGACCCGCTGCAGTCGGCGCAGCATCCGATGGCGGTGCGCGGGTTTGACCGACTGCTCACCACCCAGCGACCAGTAGTGCTCGCACACGTGCGCAGCATCCGCCGGCGCAATCCGGACGCGAGCCCGGAGCAGGTCATCCGCATCCTGGAGCGCCGCTACCTCGCAGCCGTTACCGTCGGCGGTGCAAGCGTGGGGGCAAGTGCGGTCATTCCCGGGGTGGGAACGGGAATCGGATTAGCGCTCACGGGAGTAGAAACCGCAGGGTTTCTCGAGACCAGCGCGCTCTTCGCCCAGTCGATCACCGAAATTCATGGCATCGCGGTCACGGACCCGGATCGCGCGCGCACGATTGTGATGGCCATGATGCTCGGTACCTCGGGGGCCGATCTCGTGAAGAATCTTGCCGCGCAGGTTACCGGCGAGAGCGTCACGCGCTCGAGTTTTTGGGGCAACGTGATCGGCCGCAACGTGCCACAGGCGTTCATGGGACAAATTGCAGACGGGGTCAAGCGGTCTTTCGTCCGTCGTTTCGCGCAGAACACGACCACGGGCGCCATCGGGCGAGTCATGCCCTTCGGCATTGGTGCAGTCATCGGTGGCACGGGAAACCACCTGCTCGGACGCAAAGTCGTGAACAGTTCGCGGGACGCGTTCGGGCCGGCACCCGCGGTGTTTCCCCTGAACTTAGAAGCCAGCGTGCGTGATAGTCGCGACCGAGTCGGTGCGGACCGGCGCCTGAGCATCGCAAAGATTCGGAACCGGCTCACTCGGCAGTAAGGCCTTTGCCGCGATGCTTCGGCCAAGTGGCGGGCAAAGCTTCGCTGCTAAGCTCGACGCGTCAGCTCGGTCTGCTCGGCGGGTTGCAACCGTCGATCTCGAAGGGTACACACGGCTCGTGGCCCTCTTCACCTTTGCCAGAGGGAACGCAAGGAAGCTTCTCGCCATCCCTCTATATGCCCTCGGCGGCATAGCCAGCGTCGTGGTACGACGCAGAGTAGGTTCTTGGGTTTTCGCCTGTGGCTCGGGCCTCGGGGAGGGCGCACTGGCACTCGCCCTGCATGCCAAAGAACAGGATCCCTCGCTCTCCATCATCTGGCTGGCTCGGGACGCAGACGAGCTACGACGGGCGACGGCTATGGGGCTGCCCAGCGTGCTGCGCTCTAGCTGGCAGGGGTTCGTGCACACGCTGCGCGCGCAACTCGTGGCCGTGACCCACGGGCTAGGAGATGCCAACCGTTTCGGCACGCGCGGAGCCTTCATCGTGCAGCTCTGGCACGGCATCCCACTCAAACGGATCCAGCTCGACTCGGACGTGACATTCACCGGGCCCGGGCCGTTGCGGCGCGTGCTGCGAAGCCTGTATCGGCGCAACTCGGCCGCGATTCGGTTGCTGCCCGCGGCATCCGAATACTCCGCTGCGCGCTTGCGCACGGCTTTCGGGATCG
>JBDTAD010000081.1:0-25233 GCA_039924815.1 Lacisediminihabitans sp. | reverse complement strand
AGTTGCGACAGATGGAGGCCGCGGGTCACCTCTCCTGACGTCTCAGCGCCAATGTCAGTGGCTTGCATAGAATATATAGAGTGTCTATCTCGCCGGTAAAGTCAGCCTCAAAGCTCAGCGTGCACGGCGCGAGGGTTCATAATCTTCGCAATGTCGACCTAGACATCCCGCGTGACTCGCTCGTGGTCTTCACGGGACTCTCCGGTTCGGGCAAGTCCTCTCTCGCGTTCGATACGATCTTCGCCGAGGGCCAGCGTCGCTATGTCGAGTCTCTTTCTGCCTACGCGCGGCAATTCCTGGGCCAGGTCGATAGGCCTGACGTCGACTTCATCGACGGCCTCAGCCCCGCCGTCTCCATCGACCAGAAGTCGACTAACCGCAACCCGCGTTCGACCGTGGGTACCATCACCGAGATCTACGACTACATGCGCCTGCTGTGGGCCAGAATAGGAGTGCCACACTGCGCGGTGTGCCATGAGGTCATTTCGCGCCAGTCGGTGCAGCAGATCGCTGATCAGTTGATGACTCTCGACGCAGGAACCCGCTACCAGATTGTCAGTCCCGTCGTCTCGCAAAAAAAGGGCGAATTCGTCGATCTGTTCCATGAGTTGGCTGCGAGCGGCTACTCGCGCGCGCTCGTTGACGGAAGCGCTGTGCAACTCAGTGCACCGCCAGCCCTCAAGAAGCAGTACAAACACGATATTTCCGTTGTGGTCGACCGGCTCGTCGCGGGAGACGACATCCTTACGCGGCTCACCGACTCGCTTGAGACCGCGCTGCGGTTAACCGACGGCGTCGTCGCCATCAATTACGTGGATGAGGAGGGGGATGCTGCCTGGCGGAACTTCTCTGAGAAGCTTTCATGCCCAAATGGGCATCCGGTCCAGTTGACTGAGATTGAGCCTCGCACTTTTTCATTCAATGCCCCGTTCGGCGCGTGCCCGGAATGCTCCGGCCTCGGAACGCGCATGTCTGTGGACTCCGAACTCCTCCTAGGTGACCCGGCATTGAGCTTGGCAGACGGCGTGGTCCTGCCCTGGACCCAGTCCGGCAAGGGTTTGTTCAATTACTTCCAGCGACTGCTTGAGGGCCTCGCCAGCGATCTTGACTTCTCGCTCAAGACGCCCTGGGGAGAGCTTGACGAGTCAGTGCGCGAGTCAGTCCTTCGCGGCAATGATTTCAAGGTCACGGTTAAGTGGAAGAACCGCTTTGGGCGTGAAATGAAGTACTCGACCGGGTTCGAGGGTGTCATCCCGTACATCGAGAGAAAGTACCTCGAGGCAGAGACAGACTCGGCCAGGCAGCGTTACGCGAGTTACCTGCGCGAGGTGAACTGTCCGGTGTGTGATGGCAAGCGGCTCAAGCCAGAAGTCCTCGCGGTAATCGTAGACGATCACAGCATCGCTGACGTCACCGAGCTGAGCCTCATCGATGCGTATGGGTTTATGAATCAGCTCATCTTGTCTGAGCGGGACGCGAAGATCGCCGCCCAAGTTTTGCGCGAGATCCGGCTGCGACTCGAATTTCTCATCGAGGTCGGCTTGAACTATCTCAATTTGGGTCGTGCCGCGGGGTCGCTGTCTGGGGGAGAAGCCCAGCGCATCCGGCTGGCAACCCAGATCGGGTCGGGACTCACAGGAGTGCTCTACGTGCTCGATGAGCCCAGCATCGGACTCCACCAGCGCGACAATCGCCGTCTGATCGAAACGCTCGTGAAGCTCAAAGATCTTGGGAACACTCTCATTGTCGTTGAGCACGACGAAGACACCATTCGCACGGCCGATTGGATTGTTGACATCGGTCCCGGTGCAGGCGAAAACGGAGGTACAGTCGTCCACTCCGGCTCCTACGAAGACCTCATCAACAACCCGGCGTCGATCACGGGGGATTACCTCGCGGGCCGCAAGTTCATCCCCGTGCCCGAGAAGCGTCGGCCAGTCGACAAAAAGCGCATGGTTACTGTCGAGGGTGCTCGCGCGAACAATCTCAAGAACGTCACCGTTGATTTCCCCCTCGGCACGTTCATCGGTGTCACAGGCGTAAGCGGATCGGGCAAGTCTTCGCTGATCAACGACATCCTGTATCGGGTCCTCGCCAACGAGCTCAACGGCGCACGCCAGATACCCGGAAAACACACAAGAGTTACCGGCCTCGAAAATCTGGACAAGGTCATCCACGTTGATCAGAACCCGATCGGTCGTACTCCTCGGTCTAATCCGGCTACCTATACAGGCGTGTTCGACAAGATTCGCAACCTGTTTGCGGAGACAACGGATGCTAAGGCGAGAGGATATCTCCCGGGTCGCTTCAGCTTCAATGTCAAGGGTGGTCGCTGCGAGAACTGCTCCGGCGATGGAACTATCAAGATCGAAATGAATTTCTTGCCCGATGTGTACGTCGCCTGCGAGGTCTGTGGCGGGGCTCGGTATAACCGGGACACTCTTGCCGTGCGCTACAAGGGCAAGAACATCGCTGAAGTGCTCGACATGCCGATTAGTGAGGCCGCAGAGTTCTTCGAGGCGATTAGCTCGATCAGCCGTTATCTGCGCACCCTGGTCGAGGTGGGGCTCGGGTACGTGCGCCTCGGACAAAGCGCAACAACCTTGTCGGGGGGAGAGGCGCAGCGAGTCAAACTTGCCACCGAGTTGCAAAAACGCTCGATGGGACGAAGCATCTACGTGCTCGATGAGCCGACCACCGGACTTCATTTTGAGGATGTGCGTAAGCTCCTGCTGGTCTTGGGCGGCCTGGTTGACAAGGGCAACACCGTCATCGTGATCGAACACAACCTTGACGTCATAAAGTCCGCTGACTGGCTCATCGACTTGGGGCCAGAGGGAGGCGCCGGCGGAGGAGAGGTTCTCGCCACGGGAACTCCGGAGCAACTCGCCAAGGTGAAGAAGAGCCACACCGGTCACTTCCTCGCGGAGGTGCTCGGAACCGAACTTCGCGCGACGGGGTGAGGCATGGCAGACACGGTCAGTTATCGCCCGAAAGCGGGTGAGATACCTACAGAACCGGGAGTGTACCGGTTCAGGGATGAGAACCTTCGAGTTCTGTACGTCGGGAAGGCTAAAAATCTCAGGGCACGCCTGAGTAACTATTTCGCTCCGCTCGCGAGTCTGCACGAACGCACCAGGCGGATGGTATTGAGCGCGAATTCGGTGGAGTGGACGGTGGTCGGCACCGAATTCGAGGCACTCCAGCTCGAGTTCACCTGGATCAAGGAGTTCAACCCGCCCTTTAACGTTCAGTTCAAGGATGACAAGTCCTATCCGTACCTTGCGATCACTCTCGGCGAGCCGGTGCCACGCGTCATCGTGACCCGCAATCGCAACCTCAGCGGTGCGCGCTATTTCGGCCCGTACACGAAAGTTTGGGCGATCCGGGAAACTGTGGACCTCATGCTCAAGGCTTTCCCCATGCGAAGTTGCTCTGACGCAACCTACAAGCGAGCGGAGCAAACCGGGCGCCCGTGTCTCCTGGGTGACATTGGTAAGTGCGCAGCACCGTGCGTTGGCAGGGTGACCAAAGAAGAACACAAGTCGATAGCACTCGACTTCGCCTCATTTATGTCCGGCAATGACTCGAAGTTTCTCGGTGACATGACCCGCGAAATGAAGTCGGCGTCCGAAGCTCAGGAATATGAAAAAGCAGCAAAGCTCCGCGACCAGATCACTGCGCTCGAGACGGCTCTCTCCAAGAGCAGCGTCGTTCTCGGCGAAGAGGTTGACGCAGACATCTTCGGTATCGCGCACGACGAGTTGGCTGCGGCCGTGCAACAGTTCATCGTTCGCGGCGGCAGAATCCGCGGTGTGCGCGGCTGGGTGGTCGATAAGGAACTGGATCTTGAGCTTGCCGAGTTGGTGGAGAGCGTTCTGCACAACGCCTACACTGACGGCGCGCCTCCCCGTCGCGTGATTGTGCCCGAGCTTCCCTCGGACACCAAGGAGCTTGAACTGTGGCTCGGTGAAGTTCGCTCCGAGAGCAGAGGGCGCGCGAGCAAGGTGTCTTTGCGCACGGCACAGCGTGGAGATGTGGCTGCCCTTGCTCACACGGTAGCCACAAACGCGCACAACGCCCTTGTGTTGTACAAGACCAGGCGCAGCGGCGACTTCGTGGCTCGCTCGCAGGCATTGGCGGACATCCAGGAAGCATTGGGAATGGCCGAAGCTCCGTTACGGATGGAGTGCTACGACGCATCACACCTGAGCGGAACCAACATCGTTGCGTCGATGGTCGTCTTTGAAGACGGTCTGCCACGCAAAGATCAGTACCGTCGCTTCAGCATCCCGGACTCCACGGATGATACGGAGTCGATCTACCAGACGCTCAGTCGAAGACTTGCCTATCTGAAAGACGGCGACCAAACCGAAGAAGGTACGCCGCCAAAAAAGTTCGCGTACCGGCCGAACCTTCTTATCGTCGACGGCGGTCAGCCCCAGGTTGCCGCAGCACAGAGGGCATTCGATGACGCGGGGGTTACGGGAATCCAACTCTGTGGTATTGCGAAGCGGCTGGAGGAGATCTGGCTGCCGGGTTCCGACTACCCGGTCATCCTGCCCAGGAACAGTGACGCACTATTTCTTTTCCAACGCATCCGCGACGAGGCCCATCGGTTCGCGATTACCTACCAGAGGCAAAGGCGCAAGAATGACATTACGAGCGTTCTTCTCGAGATACCCGGTCTCGGACCAGCGCGCGTACGGGAATTGCTGAAGCATTTTGGATCCGTGGCACAGTTGAGAACTGCGCGGTCCGAGGCGATCGCGGAGGTCAACGGAATTGGCTCAGTACTGGCCACAACAATCTTTGAACAGCTCCGCACCTGACGCAACCGGAGCTGTTCGTTAGGCTTGGGTGACGAAAGCAGTATCCAGCGAAGGCAGAGATTCGGATGATCGACGATAGTCACAGCCAGGAAGTGCTCATCGTCACGGGGATGTCCGGTGCCGGTCGCTCCACCGTTGGCAACGCGCTCGAAGATCTCGGCTGGTACGTCGTCGACAATCTTCCGCCCCAGATGCTCAGGCCGCTTGTCGAGCTTGCCGGACGAGCGGGCGACACTCTTCCCAAGATCGCTGCGATAGTCGACGTGCGCGGGGGCAAACTTTTCGCTGATCTTCAGGACATTGTGCACGACCTCCGCGGTGGAACCGCGGTACGAGTGATCTTTCTCGAAGCGACAGACACCGAGCTCGTGCGCCGCTTCGAGCAGGTACGTCGACCACACCCGCTCCAGGGCGACGGGACTCTACTCGATGGTATCGCAGCGGAGCGCGCCAAAATGCTGTCCATTCGGGAGGACAGCGACATCATCATCGACACCTCGGATCTCAACATCCATCAACTCGCGACGAAAACCAGCGAGATTTTTGCTTCCGACGAGACTCCGGGGCTGAAGCTGACGATCCTGAGTTTCGGTTTTAAATATGGACTTCCGGCAGATGCTGACCTCGTCGCGGATATGCGATTCCTTCCGAACCCGTTCTGGGTACCAGAGCTCCGGATGCACAACGGTCTCGACCCCAAAGTTCGAGACTTCGTTCTCGCCCAAGAGGGAGCTGCGGAGTTCATCGAGAACTACACAAAAGCCCTTGAGCCTGTGCTGGCCGGGTATCAGCGTGAAAACAAGAGACACGCTACGATCGCCATTGGATGCACCGGAGGAAAGCACCGCTCAGTCGCAGTTGCGGAGCAGCTGGCCGCCATTTTCCGCGCTCATGATGGCGTCGCCGTCAGCGTCAAACACCGCGACCTTGGCCGCGAATGATGACCAACCAGACCCTATACACAGTAAGGAAGAGACTCGATTGGCTCTAACCGCCGACGTCAAAGACGAACTCGCTCGCATCGACGTGAGCAAGACCACGGTTCGTGCAGCAGAACTTGCCACCATTCTGCGGTTCTCTGGCGGGCTGCATCTTATTTCGGGTCGCATTGCAGTGGAGTCCGAGCTCGATACCGCGCAGCTTGCACGGCGCGTGCGCAAAGATCTCGCGGAACTCTACGGTGTTAAGAGCGAGATTTCAGTTATTTCTGCGTCCGGGTTGCGACGCACCAGCCACTACCTGGTTCGCGTGCTCGATGGTGGGGAGACCTTGGCCCGACAAACCGGCCTACTTGACGCACGCCGTCGCCCCATACGTGGGCTCCCCAACCGGCTCACCACAGGTTCGCGGGAAGAGCTCGCAGCGGTCTGGCGCGGGGCGTTTCTCGCCCACGGGTCGCTCACCGATCCCGGCCGGTCTGCCGCCCTCGAAATAACCTGCCCCGGTAACGAGTCTGCGATGGCACTCGTCGGCGCGGCGGGTCGCTTGAAAATTTCTGCCAAGGCGCGCGAGGTGCGCGGTGTACACCGCGTCGTCATTCGCGACGGCGAAGCCATCAGCGCAATGCTGGTTCACATGGGAGCCCACGCGACGCTGCTCAGCTGGGAAGAGCTTCGGCAGAGGCGGGAGGTTAGGGCGACCGCAAACCGGCTGGTCAATTTCGATGATGCAAACCTGCGCCGCTCAGCCCAGGCCGCGGTCGCCGCCTGCGCGCGCGTAGAGCGCGCGCTCGAAATACTCGACGGCAAACTTCCCGATCACCTCAAGTATGCGGGCGAGTTGCGGCTCAGCTTCAGAGACTCGAGTCTTGATGAGCTCGGACACCATGCTGATCCGCCCATGACCAAGGATGCCGTGGCCGGCAGAATCAGACGCCTCCTCGCTATGGCAGACAAGCGAGCGGCCGACCTCGGGATTCCGGGCACGGATGCCAACCTCCCGCCGGACTACGAGGACGCCTGAGACCGAGGGGCTCTTCATCGACGCTACTAGACTGGAATTGTCACCCGCAATCCGCGCTGTTCTGCGCGCCGGGACATCAGGCAAGGAGAGAATCAATGGCTGAGTACACACTTCCAGAACTGGGCTACGACTATGCCGCACTCGAGCCGCACATCAGCGGCAAGATCATGCAGCTTCACCACGACAAGCACCACCAGGCATACGTAACGGGCGCAAACACCGCTATTACGAAGCTGGCAGAGGTTCGTGACTCCGGAGATTTCGCGAACATCAACAAGCTTGAGAAGGACCTCGCGTTCAACCTCGCTGGCCACGTTAACCACACGGTTTTCTGGACCAACCTTTCGCCAGACGGCGGAGACAAGCCGACCGGCGAACTCGCCGCGGCAATCGATGATAACTTCGGCTCCTTCGACAAGTTTGTCGCGCACTTCAGCGCGGCTGCCGCGGGAATTCAGGGTTCCGGATGGGGCGCGCTCGTCTGGGATTCGATCGGCCAGAAGCTCCTAGTGCAGCAGTACTACGACCACCAGGGCAACTTTGCTACCGGAACCGTGCCACTTCTGCTGCTCGACATGTGGGAGCACGCCTTCTACCTCGACTATGTCAACGTCAAGGGCGACTACATCAAGGCCTTCTGGAACATTGCCGACTGGGGCAACGTTCAGAGGCGCTTTGAGGTTGCACGCGAAAAGACGAACGGCCTGCTGGTACTCTCATAGCTGCGGCCTGCCCGGAGCCTCGCGCTCCGGGCACCGCCACCAGGGCCAGCGTTGACCCGCAATCATCCCCCAACCCAAAGTTGCGCATTATCGCGCCTCAATTTCAGGAGTTCTCTTGACAGTCAAGATCGGGATCAACGGTTTCGGCCGTATCGGACGCAATTACCTTCGCGCAGCACTCGCGCAGGGCGCAGACCTCGAGGTCGTCGCCGTTAACGACCTCACCGACCCGAAGTCGCTCGCACACCTTCTCAAGTACGACTCTGTCGGTGGCCGTCTGGCACAGGATGTCTCGGTTGACGGGGAGTTCATCGTCGTAGGAGGCAAGCGCATCAAGGTACTCGCCGAGCGCGACCCCGCCAACCTGCCGTGGGGCGAGTTGGGCGTAGACATCGTCATCGAGTCCACCGGCCTCTTCACCAACGCCAAGGACGCCAAGAAGCACATCGACGCCGGTGCCAAGAAGGTCATTGTCTCCGCTCCTGCAACGGATGATGACGGCACCTTCGTCATGGGCGTCAACGAGCACCTGTACGACCCGGCCACGCAGCACATTCTGTCTAACGCTTCGTGCACGACCAACTGCTTGGCACCACTCGTCAAAGTCTTCCTCGACGAGTTCGGCATTGAGCGCGGCCTGATGACGACCATCCACGCGTACACCGCAGACCAGAACCTGCAGGATGGCCCGCACAAGGACCTTCGCCGTGCACGCGCGGCTGCCATCAACATCATCCCGACCAGCACTGGCGCAGCCAAGGCGCTCGGGCTCGTCGTTCCGGAGGTCCTCGGCAAGCTCGACGGTTACGCGCTGCGGGTTCCAGTTCCCACCGGCTCGATCACGGACCTCACCATCGAGGCGAGCCGGAATGTTACGGTCGCCGAAGTCAACGCGGCATACAAGAAGGCGGCTGAGAGTGGAGCACTCAAGGGCTTCCTCAGCTACACCGAAGACCCGATCGTTTCTAGCGATATCCAAGGCGACCCGCATTCCTGTATCTTCGACGCTGGCCTCACCAAGGTCATCGGCAACCAGGTCAAGGTCGCAGGGTGGTACGACAACGAGTGGGGCTACTCCAACCGTCTCGTCGACTTCACCGAGTACGTCGCAGAGCGCCTTTCCTAAGCCGCGCTGCGACAGCAGAACGACACACTATGACACTGCGCACTATTGAAAGCCTTGGTTCACTCGAGGGCAAGAGGGTTATCGTCCGCTGCGACCTCAACGTTCCTCTCAAGGACGGCGCGATCACGCATGACGGGCGCATCAGGGCTTCCCTGGCAACCCTCAACACCCTGATCCATGCGGGTGCGCGAGTCGTGGTGCTTTCCCACCTCGGTCGTCCCGACGGGGCGCCGGACGCCAAGTACAGCCTCGCACCGGTTGCCCAACGACTGTGCGAGCTACTTGGCAAGCCCGTCACCTTCGCCGCGGATACCATCGGTTCCGCGGCGAAGGATGCGGTCGACCAACTTCAAAATGGTGACGTCGCGCTCCTGGAGAACCTGCGTTTCAACGCGGGGGAGACGTCCAAGAACGAGGATGAACGCACAGCTTTTGCCGCGCGCCTCGCCGCGTTCGGAGACGCATTCGTCTCCGACGGATTCGGCGTGGTTCACCGCAAGCAAGCGAGCGTCTATGAGTTGGCACTGGCACTTCCCAGTGCAGCCGGTCTTCTCATCGCCGCAGAACTCGACGTGCTCGATCGACTCACCGAGACACCGGCGAAGCCTTACGCGGTGGTCCTAGGCGGTTCAAAGGTCTCCGACAAGCTTGGTGTGATCGGGCATCTGCTCCCCAGAGTGGACTCACTTCTCATCGGCGGCGGGATGCTTTTCACCTTTCTCGCTGCGCTCGGGCACAAGGTGGGTGCAAGCCTCCTCGAAGCCGATCAGATCGACACCGTACTCGGTTACCTGGACGAAGCACGTAGGCTCGGCGTCGATATTGTCTTGCCCACGGACGTCGTGGTTGCGTCAAAGTTTGGCGCGGACGCGGAATACGAAGTGCGCCAAGCCGACTCAATCGAGGGGAGCCCCTGGGGTGTATCCGGACTCGGTCTAGACATCGGTCCTGACACCGCGGCAAAATTCGCCGAGGTCATTCGTGCTTCCGAGACCGTGTTCTGGAACGGTCCGATGGGTGTCTTCGAACTCGCACCGTTCGCTGCTGGCACGAAGGCGGTTGCGCAGGCTCTCACCGAGGTTCCCGGGCTCTCCGTCGTGGGCGGTGGTGACTCTGCCGCTGCGGTTCGTGCGCTCGGCTTCAGAGACAACCAGTTCGGACATATTTCAACCGGAGGCGGTGCCAGTCTCGAGTTCCTCGAGGGTAAGCGTCTCCCAGGCCTGGAGGTTCTCGGATGGCAATAACCACACCGGAGAAGGGACGCATTCCCCTCATCGCCGGCAACTGGAAAATGAATCTCGACCACCTGCAGTCGATCGCATTCGTACAGAAGCTTGCCTGGACGCTCAAGGACGCCCGCCACGACTTCGCTACGGCCGAGGTTGCAGTATTCCCGCCTTTTACCGATCTTCGCTCCGTGCAGACACTAATAGCGGCTGATCGCCTCCCGATCAAGTTTGGTGGGCAGGATGTTTCGGCTCACGAATCCGGCGCGTTCACGGGTGAGATTTCGGCATCCTTCCTCAAAGCACTCGACTGCCAGTACGTCATCATTGGGCACTCAGAGCGACGGACTCTGCACTCGGAGACCAACGAAGTTGTCTCGGCAAAAGTTGTGGCCGCTCTCAGTCACGGGCTCGTGCCTGTGATTTGCGTCGGCGAGACTGCTGAGGATCTAGAGGTGTACGGCCAGAGTGCGGTTCCCGTTGCCCAGCTGCGCGCCGCACTCGACGGCGTCAAGGCCGGGGCCGACATTGTTGTTGCCTACGAGCCCGTATGGGCAATCGGATCAGGCCAGGCGGCCACTCCTGAGCAGGCAGAGCAGGTCGCAAGTCAGCTCCGCGCGGTCGTTGCCGACTCGATCGGCGAAGAGGCCGCGGCAGCGACCAGAATTCTCTACGGTGGCTCCGTCAAGTCGGGCAATATTGCCGGTTTTATGAGGCAGCCGAACGTCGATGGCGCACTCGTGGGGGGCGCTAGCCTCGACCAGGTCGAGTTCGCAAGCATCGTCCGATTCCAGAAGCACGTCGGTACCTGAGCACTATCACGGTTATACTGAACAGCGGTTATTCGCAGATCCATAAGGCACATCGCTTCGAGCGGACTGTGCCGTAGAAAGGCACGTTGTGGAAATACTCCAGGTCACCCTTCAGGTGCTTCTTGGCATAACAAGTCTTCTGCTCACCCTTCTGATCCTGCTGCACCGTGGTCATGGTGGTGGCTTGTCCGACATGTTCGGTGGCGGCGTGACGTCGAATCTTGGTGCGTCGGGAGTTGCTGAACGCAACCTCAACCGCATCACGGTTCTCCTCGGCATTATTTGGATCGCATGCATCATCGTGCTCGGACTTATCACCAAGTTCGATGCGGCTGGTTAGGAGAAAAAATGGCTTCGGGTGGTAGTGCTATCCGTGGCTCGCGCGTTGGTGCGGGCCCGATGGGCGAACAAGATCGTGGTTTTCACGCGGAACGGATCCGGGTTTTCTACTGGTGCGCCAATGGTCACGAGCTGAGCCCGTACTTTCTGGCAAGCATCGAACCGGAAGAGATCCCGGAACAGATTGACTGCCCAAACTGCGGTACCCCCGCGGGACGCGACAAGGAGAATCCTCCTTCGGTCACGAAGCTTGAGCCATACAAGACTCATCTTGCGTACGTAAAAGAGCGTCGCACCGAAGAGGAAGCGGTCGCGCTCTTGGACGAAGCGCTCGAGCAGCTTCGCGCGCGCCGCGGCAAACTCGCTGCTAAATAGCAGTAGCAGCTTTTGCCAAGTGAACTAGCTGCGTGAGTTGCTAGAGGCGCCTGCTTAGTAGTCTGTCGCTATCAGGTCGTCAGATACTTCCGCAGCGGCATCGCTGTCGACAAAAAAGACGGTGCGCTTGCGACCTTCCGCGGCGGCAGCAGGCACTTCAAACTTGCTCACTCCGGCCAGAGCCAGACCGAGCGCTGAGGCCTTGTCCGCGCCCGCCATGACCAGCCAGACCCGATCTGAGCTGTTGATTGCGGCAAGAGTCAGGCTGAGTCGCTCTGGTGGTGGCTTCGGAGAGCTGCGCACACTGATGACGGTCGCATCGGAAACGCGTATGCCTTCCCGGCCAGGGAACAGGGACGCAATGTGTCCGTCTGGTCCCACGCCGAGAAACGTGATGTCAAAGAGGGGGAGTGTCGCACCATCGGTAGCTACACCAGCCAGTTCGGCAGCGTAGTTCGCAGCGGCAGCATCCAATTCAACAGTGCCATCGGACGCGGCAAAGGCGTGAATATTGCCGTCTTTGAGTGCAATGTGGTTTAGCAGAGCTTCTCGCGCCTGCTGATCATTGCGGTCGCCATCCCCGGAAGGGAGCCATCGCTCGTCGCCCCACCACAGTTGCACCCGCGACCAGTCGATGGTGTCACGCGCCGGAGACGCATTGATCGCCGCCAACACGCCGATTCCCACGGTGCCACCAGTCAGGACGACGTTGACTTCCGGCTTTTCGTCCAGCAGGTCGACAACTTTAGTAATGAAACGGGCCGCCACCGCGGCGGTGAGGGATTGGCGATCGTGGTGAACGATCACCCTGCGCTCGTTGGTCATCGCAAACTCGCCCGGATGCTGTCGACCGAGATGGTCGACGGCGTACCCAGTTGGCCTAGCCCGTTCTGAAGCACAGCTCCAAAGAGGTCGTCAGGGTCGAGTCGACGCAGCTCTTCTGCCAGACAATCACGGAGGTTGCGCCGTGGAAGAGAAATGTCATGGACCGGCTGGTTGGGCTGAACGAGGGTCGCGATGTTCACGTGAGTTCGTTCGAGCTCGATCACGCCAGAAGCACGGTGCAGCTTGACCCCTTGAATTCCGCTGGAACCCGCGGAGGGGGCAAGGAGTTCGTGCCTGACCTCGACCTGAAGCTGCAACTGCAGCCAGGCCGCAAGCAGTGAGGTCGACGGCGAGTCCGACGCGCCGTGTACCTCTGCTTGGGTGATCGGCTCGTAGGGTGGCTGGTCCAGTACCGCGGCTAGCTGAGCTCGCCACAGCGTCAATCTGGTCCAGGAAAAATCGGTGTCACCCGGATGATAGGTTGCCGCCAGATGGATGAGGAACTCGCGCGGGTCACTCTGCGCAGCGGCATCCGTAATTCTGCGCTGGGAGATCCGACCGAGCGGCGACTCGGCCGCCACGGGCGGAGCCTCGCCAGGCCACCAAGCCACCACGGGAGCGTCGGGCAACAACAAACCAGTGACGAGACCCTCCTCATCGGATGCCGTGTCACCGTAAGCCTTGAGCACGATAACCTCGCTTGCGCCGGCGTCCCCACCAACCCGAATCTGGGCGTCGAGCCTTGCCACATCGTTCGCGCGACGAGCCTCAACGTCCGTCGAAATCACGATGACCCGTATCGGATGCTCCCGGGAGGCATCATTTGCGGCCTCGATCGCCTCTTCTTCGTGGCCGAGAGCTGTGGAGATCACGAGGGTGAGCACCCGCCCGAGAGCTACCGCTCCACCCTCTTCACGAATCTTCACGAGAGTCTTTGAGATTTGACTGCTCGTTGTGTCAGGCAGGTCGACAATCATGGGCGCCTCCAATTTCGGCCGTCGCGAGTAAGGAGCTCATCCGCCGAGCCCGGGCCCCAAGTTCCAGGGCGGTACTGCTCCGGTTGTCCCAGTGTGGCCCAATATTCTTCGATCGGGTCCAGGATCTTCCAACTGAGCTCAACTTCCTGATGTCGAGGGAACAGCGGAGGATCTCCCAGCAGTACGTCAAGGATCAGCCTTTCATAGGCTTCCGGGCTTGCTTCCGTGAAGGCGTGACCGTAACCGAAGTCCATCGTGACGTCGCGCACCTGCATGCTGGCGCCAGGGACCTTAGATCCGAATCGGATCGTCACTCCCTCGTCAGGCTGAACTCTAATGACGAGTGCATTCTGGCCGAGCGCTGATGTCTGACTCTCTGCAAAGAGATACTGGGGAGCACGTTTAAATACCACGGCGATCTCCGTCACCCGTCGTCCCAGTCGTTTGCCTGCTCGAAGGTAGAAGGGCACCCCTGCCCAGCGGCGTGTACCGATGTCCAGGCGAATCGCCGCAAACGTCTCGGTGAGTGATTGCGGGTTCATACCGTCTTCTTCCAGGAAGCCGACGACTCGCTCGCCTCCCTGCCAACCGCTGGAGTATTGTCCGCGCGCGGTCGCGGTGGAGAGGTCCTTGGGAAGGCGAACAGCCGACAGCACCTTCTCTTTCTCGGCACGAAGGTCGGCGGCGTTGAACGATACCGGCTCTTCCATTGCCGTGAGCGCTAAGAGCTGCAACAGGTGATTCTGGATGACGTCTCGCGCGGCCCCGATACCGTCGTAATATCCGGCGCGACCTCCGACCCCAATGTCTTCTGCCATGGTGATCTGCACGTGGTCGACGTAGTTAGCATTCCAGATCGGTTCGTAGAGCTGATTGGCAAACCGCAGGGCCAGGATGTTCTGGACGGTTTCCTTGCCGAGGTAGTGATCGATGCGGAACACCGAGTCTGCCGGGAACACTGACTCGACCACGTCGTTCAGTTCCCTCGCCGTCTTTAGGTCGCTGCCGAATGGCTTCTCAATAACCACCCTTCGCCATTGATCATCAATCTGATGAGCGAGGCCCGAATTTCGCAATTGCTCCGTGACCTGCGGGAATGACTTTGGCGGGATCGACAGGTAAAAGGCGTGGTTTCCCATCGTGCCTCTGGTGCGATCAAGTTCGTCCAGCGTCACCTTCAACCGCTCAAATGCGGCATTGTCGTCAAATTCGCCTTGGACAAAGCGGATACCCTGAGCGAGCTGTTCCCAGACTTCCTCAACGAAGGGCGTGCGCGAGTACTGCTTGACTGCGTCGTGTACGACCTGAGCAAAGTCCTGATCTACCCAGTCACGCCTCGCAAAGCCAACCAACGCGAATCCCGGGGGCAGGAGTCCCCGATTCGCGAGGTCGTACACAGCAGGCATGAGCTTCTTGCGTGACAGATCGCCTGTGACGCCGAAGATGATCAAGCTGCTGGGCCCGGCGATGCGATTGAGGCGTCGATCGGAAGGCAACCGCAGCGGGTTGAAATCCGGGGTGATTTCCACCGGCGACATTCGACTCCTTGTATTTACTAGGTGAAAACGGTGTATCAGCGAGCGAAAGCTCAGCTGAGTAGTTGCTTCAGCGCCGCGATATTCTGCGCTGGGTTGGTCATGGTGAGCGTGAGAACTGGACGACCGTGCTCTGCGAGAACACTGGCATCACCCGTGGCCTGGGCCTGAATAAGCTGCCCAAAGGTGAAGGGACGGTCCGGAATCTCTAGATCCACGTCGGACGTTTCCGTGATCTGCAGGAATACGCCGATCGCTGGTCCACCCTTGTGGAACTGGCCGGTTGAATGCAAGAACCTCGGGCCCCAGCCAAACGTGACCGGCCGACCACAGCGAGCCGCGAGCAGGTCGCGCAGTTGGGCAAGCTCCGGATGTGCGACGCGGTCGACGTACGCCTGAATCGACACGTAGCCGTCCGCACCTAAGGTAGCGAGCAACGCATCGACTACCGCGGCGAGGCTCGTTGAGCCGTCCACGACATCTGCGGTTCCGCGTACCTCGATACCACCTTCGGTGAAAGCGGGCGCAGCGGGCTCGGGACGGGCGTCGAGCAGACCGCGAGTGGCTGTCTTTGCAGATTCCACGTCCGGCTGGTCAAACGGGTTGATCCCCAGCAGTCGGCCCGCGACAGCGATAGCAAACTCCCAGACCAAAATCTGAGCACCAAGCGTTCCGCTGATTTCGATTTCGCCATGAGCAACGTCCTCGGTTGCCCGTGCGCTCTCGACAAGACGGACGATCTGCACGTCCTCGAGGTGTTCCGTGAGTTCGGGGGAGTGCACGTCGAGTACGACGGGGAGGATTCCCTTGCCGAGCTTGCCTGTCGACTCGGCGATAAGCTGCTCCGCCCAGTCGGCGAAACCCACGATGTAGGTGCCGTCAGAGACAATGCCGAGCTTATTTTTCAGCGGCCTAGTTCCTGCAATGGCCGCTCCGAGGATCAATCCCGGGTTATCGGCCCGGTCGATTGCCAGGCGTCCGGATGCGACAGAAGCTTCGTTGAGCAGTGACGCGATATCTACGCCCGCGAGGCCCGAAGGAACGAGGCCAAACGCAGTGAGTGCCGAGTATCGTCCACCGACGTTGGGATCAGCGTTGAAGACTCGGAAACCGCCCTCTCGTGCCGACACATCGAGCGGAGAGCCGGGGTCCGTGACGATGACGATGCGCTCGATCGGGTCAACACCAGCATCGCTGAATGCCTTCTCGAAGACGCGTCGCTGGCTGTCCGTCTCGACGGTCGATCCTGACTTGGACGAGACAACGAGCACGGTCGTGGCAATGCGGTCGTGCAGTGCGGCAAGCACCTGCCCTGGCGCGGTCGAGTCAAGCACGGTGAGCTCGACACCGGCCGTGCGGGTGATGACCTCTGGGGCAAGCGAGGAGCCGCCCATACCCGCGAGCACGACATGGTTGACGCCAGCGGAGTGCAGCTTATCGCGCAGCGCGATGATGTCGTCGACGAGCGATTCGGAGATGACCACCGCTTCAGTCCAGCCGAGGCGCTTTGCCGACTCCTCTTCCGCATCAGGGCCCCACAGGGTGGCGTCCTGACCGATGATGCGTGACGCGACAAGATCACTGACGAGCTGCGGTACCACGCGCTCTACCGCTTCACCCGCGGCACCGCTGACCGTGATATCGAAGCTCATTTCCCGGCCTCTGTGCTCGCCGACTCAAGTGCTGCGGTGACTGTGTCGAGCAACTCGCTCCACGACACGATGAACTTGTCCACTGCCTCTTTTTCAAGGAGCGCCGTGACCTCGTCATAGGAGATGCCGAGACCAGCGAGCTGATCGAGGACTGCGTTGGCATCGTCGTAGAAGCCAGTCACGCGATCGCCCTCGATGTCTCCATGGTCGTACGTCGCCTCAAGCGTCTTCTCTGGCATCGTGTTGACTACCTCGGCTACAGCGAGCTCCGTGACGTACAAGGTGTCGGGAAGCGCCGGATCTTTGACCCCGGTGGATGCCCACAGCGGCCGCTGCTTATTGCCGCCGGCGGCCAGCAGGACCTTCGCTCGCTCGCTCGAGAAGCCCTGCTCGTACACCTGGTATGCAAGACGAGCGTTGGCGATACCTGCCTTGTTCTTCAGGGCGAGTGCCTCGGGAGTACCGATCGCGTCCAGCCTCTTGTTAACTTCGACGTCGACGCGTGAGACGAAGAACGAAGCGACGGAGTGAATGGTCGAAATGTCGATGCCAGCTGCTTTGGCCCGCTCGAGACCGCTGAGGAAAGCATTGATGACCTCGCGGTGGCGCGCAAGGCTGAAGATAAGCGTTACGTTGACGCTGATGCCTTCAGCGGTGGAGTCAGCGATCGCCTGAACGCCCGCTTCCGTCGCGGGAATTTTAACCATGACGTTCTCGCGGTCAACCTTGGCCCAGAGCTGTTTGACCTGCGCGACAGTACCTGGTGTGTCGTAGGCAAGGCTCGGCTCCACCTCGATCGACACCCGACCGTCTACGTGGTTGCTCGCCTCGTAGCTCGGGCGGAAGATGTCGCAGGCAGCGGCCACATCGTGTGTCGTGATCTCGAACACTGCGTCGGTCACGGAGGTGCCTGCGGCAGCGAGCTCTGCGACCTGCGCGTCATAGGTCGTGCCCTTGGCCAGAGCTGTCGCAAAGATCGTGGGATTCGTCGTTACGCCGACAACGTGTCGTTCATCGATCAGCTTCTTCAAGCCGCCTGAAACAATGCGGTCACGGGAGAGATCGTCGAGCCAAATGCTGACTCCGGTCGCGGTCAGCTTGTCGAGCGGTGATGTGCTGTTAGTCATGATGTCTCTTTCTTCTCCTGCTGGCGCCTAGAGGGCGGCCAGCGAATCCTTGGCTGCTGAAATGGCGTGTTCTGTCGTCATTCCAAACTCCCTGAACAGTGTCTTGTAGTCCGCGGAAGCGCCGAAGTGCTCGATCGAAACGCTTCGTCCAGCGTCACCGACGTAGTGGCGCCAGGTCAGATCGATGCCGGCTTCAATCGACACCCTGGCTTTCACGGCCGTGGGAAGTACCGATTCGCGATATTCAGCACTCTGTTCCTCGAACCATTCGAGGCTTGGTGCTGACACCACACGGGCATTGATGCCCTCGGTCTTCAATTGTTCACGAGCATCCACTGCAATCTGAACCTCGGACCCGGTGGCAATAAAGATGACATCTGGCGTGCCGTTCGGTGCTTCGGCGAGCACATAAGCACCCTTGGCCACGTTGCTGGCGCTCGCGAACACGTCGCCGCTGGCGTCACCGTCGCCGCGCTCGAAAACAGGGATGTTCTGGCGCGTGAGTGCGATTCCGGCCGGACCATTGCGACGTTCAAGAATCGTCTTCCAGGCC
The DNA here is from genome assembly GCA_039924815.1 of Lacisediminihabitans sp. Classification (GTDB taxonomy): domain Bacteria; phylum Actinomycetota; class Actinomycetes; order Actinomycetales; family Microbacteriaceae; genus Parafrigoribacterium_A. Next base: position 7,170 of record JBDTAD010000081.1, on the reverse strand, counting down.
CAGGCAACCTCGTTTGCATCGCCTGGCCGCACAATATCCAGCCCGGGGATTGCGCGAAGCGTTGCGAGCTGCTCGATCGGCTGATGTGTTGGACCGTCTTCGCCGAGAGCAACAGAGTCGTGCGTCCAGACAAAGATGGATGGGACCTTCATGAGCGCGGCGAGGCGCACGGCAGGGCGCATGTAGTCGCTGAATATAAGGAACGTGCCGCCATAGGCACGAGTATTGCCGTGCAGGACGATGCCATTGAGAATCGCGGCCATCGCATGCTCGCGAATTCCGAAGTGCAGGACGCGACCATACTCGTTGCCTGTCCACTCGTGCGTTGAGCGCTCGGAAGGAACGAACGACAACGCACCTTCGATCGTTGTGTTGTTCGACTCCGCCAGGTCTGCGGAACCACCCCACAACTCAGGAACAACGGCACCGAGCGCGCTCAACACCTTTCCGGATGCGGCGCGGGTAGAAACGTCCTTACCCGCTTCGAACTTCGGCAGCGCCTCTTCGACGCCCTCCGGCAGTGCGCCGGTAAGAATGCGGTCGAGAAGCTGCTTACGCTCAGGGTTTGCTGCAGCCCAAGCGTCGAACTGAACGTTCCACGCGGCGTGTGCTTCCTTGCCACGCACCACAGCCTTGCGAGTGTGCTCGATAACAGCCGGGTCAACCTCGAAAGTCTTGGCTGGGTCAAAGCCGAGTACTTCCTTGACTGCCGCGAGCTCATCTGCGCCGAGCGCGGAACCGTGGATCTTGCCCGTGTTCTGCTTCTTCGGAGACGGCCAGCCGATGATGGTCTTCAGGATAATCAGTGACGGCTTGCTTGATTCGGCCTTAGCTGCGTCGATCGCGTCATTCAGCGCCTTGACGTCTTCGACGTAGACGCCAGTCTTCTTCCAATCCACGACCTGCACGTGCCAGTGATAAGCCTCGTAACGGGCCTTCACATCTTCGGTAAAGGCAATATTGGTGTCGTCTTCAATCGAGATCTGGTTGCTGTCATAAATCGCGATGAGATTGCCGAGCTTCTGGTGTCCCGCGAGCGAAGAAGCTTCGCTAGACACCCCCTCTTGCAGGTCGCCATCTCCTGCAATCACGTAAACAAAGTGATCGAAAGGGCTCGTTCCGGCATCCGCGTCTGGGTCGAACAGCCCGCGCTCGAAGCGCGAGGCATACGCGAAGCCGACTGCGGAGGAGATTCCTTGGCCTAGCGGGCCCGTCGTGATCTCGACCCCTGCCGTGTGTCCGTACTCTGGGTGGCCTGGCGTCTTAGAGCCCCAGGTACGAAGCGCTTTCAGATCATCAAGCTCAAGCCCGTAACCGCCGAAATACAGCTGGATGTACTGAGTGAGCGAGCTGTGGCCTACCGACAGCACGAAGCGATCGCGGCCGATCCACTGGCTGTCGCTCGGGTCGCGGCGCATAACCTTCTGGAACAGCAGATATGCCGCCGGAGCGAGGCTCATTGCCGTACCAGGATGACCGTTGCCGACCTTCTCGACCGCATCGGCAGCGAGAACTCTCGCTGTGTCCACTGCCTTGTTATCGATTGCATCCCACTGGAGAGTTGTCACGTGCTTGATGACCCTTCTTTAACGGCGACCGCCCGTGTCGGGATCGATCACTCTGAGTGTGCACTCGCCCGGACGTCATCGGCACTGCCGCAGGCGAGCGATGAACCACACCACAGTGGTGGGGATCGCGGTAAGAAGGCCCGCAGCTGGCAAGCACTTTCAAGTATAGAGAAAAGCCAGGCTCTCCTGCGTTACCGCTCACTGTTGGCTGGAAAACGGCCGAGGAGCACCTTCGTCGAACTTCGGCCTAGAATCAAGCATGGGAGACGCACCCATAAGAGGAGTGATGGACGTAGCTGTACAGACTCGCGTGGAACGCGAGAAGATCGGTTGGTCGAGGAAACTTCGAGCCTACTTTGCACTGACTAAACCTCGGATCATAGAGTTACTCCTCGTAACAACCGCTCCGGTGATGATTCTGGCGCAGCGAGGCATCCCTAACCTCTGGCTCGTGGTTGCGACACTTGTCGGTGGCGCACTGAGCGCTGGTTCTGCGGGCGCATTCAATTGCTACATCGACCGGGACATTGACCGGGTGATGAAACGAACGAGCAAGCGGCCGCTCGTGACCGGCGAACTCTCCGACCGGGAGGCGCTTGTCTTCTCGTGGGCGATCGGTGTTGCGTCCATTCTTTGGCTCGGCCTTATAGTTAACTGGCTTTCTGCGGCGCTTTCTCTGGCGGCGCTGCTGTTCTACGTGGTCCTCTATACGCTCGTGTTGAAGCGTCGCACGTCGCAAAACATCATCTGGGGCGGCATAGCGGGATGCTTCCCCGTGCTCATCGGTTGGAGCGCGGTCACCAACTCGCTCAGCTGGACCCCGTTCATCCTCTTCATCGTCATATTCCTATGGACGCCGCCTCATTACTGGCCGTTGTCAATGAAGTACCGCGCCGACTACGCCAACGCCAACGTGCCGATGCTTGCCGTGGTGCGTGGACGCATGCAGGTGGGATTACAAGTCATCCTGTACGCGTGGGCGACAGTGGCCTGCTCCCTCCTTTTGATCCCTGTCGGAGGAATGGGAATTGTCTATGCCGTGATCGCGGCCACGTCGGGAGGCTGGTTCATTTTTGAATCCCACCGCTTGTATTCAATGGCAATCAGACACGAAGAGGTCAAACCGATGAAGGTCTTCCACAGCTCGATCAGTTATCTAACGCTTCTGTTCGTTGGCGTCGGTATCGACCCGCTTCTGCACTTCGTACTCTGATCGCGATGCGCACACCCTTCGACTTTCTCGCCGACCGGATCACGCTGTCACCCCGTGCCCTGCGCTGGGCAACAACCTCGGCGCTCATCGTGAGTATTCTGATCATCTTCACTGGGGGAGTCGTGCGGGTCACTGGCTCCGGCCTCGGCTGTCCCACGTGGCCTAGTTGCAACCCGGGCTCGCTGCCCCCGACTGGCGTCATGGGCATCCACGGCATTATCGAGTTCAGCAATCGCGTGTTCAGCGCTTTTATCGCAGTGCCGGTCGCATGGGTCATCATCGCGGCGCGACTTCAGAAGCCCCGCGAGCGCTCTCTTACTCGCCTCGCCTGGTCTCAGTTCTGGCTCGTCGTGGCCAACGCAATTGCCGGCGGTGTCACCGTACTCGCCGGGCTCAATGCCTGGGTTGTCGCAATGCACTTCGTTCTGGCTATTGCGCTGCTCACAACAACCACGCTCACCTGGCATCGGGTGCACGAAAAGACCCAAACAGTACCTGTGGATGTGATGCCGATCGCACGCAAGCTCAGTTGGGCGATTGTTGCGGTCAGCCTCGTGCTCATTCTCGTGGGCACCCTCGTCACCGGATCGGGCCCGCACTCGGGTGATTCCGCCGAAGTGAAGCGGATGCCGCTCGACTGGACCGCAGTAACGATCATCCACGGGCTTCTTGGTACGGCGGTTCTTGTTCTCGCAATCGTGCTCTGGATGGCACTCCGCAAAGATTCCGGCGCAGCGCTCGCACGTTCGAGGGTCGTGCTATTCATTGCTGTCGTGGTGATCCAGGCGGCAATAGGGGTCACCCAGGCGCTCGATGGATTGCCAGATTTACTCGTCGCCATTCACCTGCTCGGCGCGGCAATCGTCTGGGTCGGAGTACTTCGCGTGCTTCTGGAAGTGAACCCAACCCTGTTCCGAGGGACACATCACGAGCAATTCCTGCCGCAGGAAGCTATGAGCCTGTAAGATTGGACTTACTGGTTCAGTTACTGGGTGATTATTGCGTAACTGTTGACGCCGAAGTCAGGGTTAAGCCCATAGCTGGTCATAGGCCAGACAACAAGGCCCGTGCCGCTTACCACTAAGGCATCGTCCCTCGACACCCCTCGCTTGCGTTGCGCGAGGAATACTGGTCCATCCAGCGGGGTTTGCAACAGCAGGAACAAAGAGGAGAGTCATGTCAGACGTCCTGATCGACCGCCCCGAGCTTGAAAGCTTGGGAATCTACGAATTCGGCTGGTCGGACTCCGACGTTGCCGGCGCAACCGCAAAACGCGGGATCTCACCGGAAGTCGTTGCGGATATCTCGGCACACAAGAGCGAGCCAGAGTGGATGCTCAAGAACCGCCTCAAGGCGCTCTCAATTTTCTTCAAGAAGCCCATGCCCGCCTGGGGTGCAGACCTCTCCGGCATCGACTTTGACAAGATCAAGTACTTCGTGCGGTCAACCGAGAAGAAGGCCACAAGCTGGGAGGACCTTCCCGAGGACATCAAGACCACGTACGAGCGGATCGGAATCCCCGAGGCCGAGCGCCAGCAGCTTGTCAGTGGAGTGTCGGCTCAGTACGAGTCCGAGGTTGTCTACCAGACGATTAACAAGGAGCTCGAGGAACAGGGCGTCATCTTCCTCGACACCGATACTGCGCTGCGCGAGCATCCTGAATTCTTCACCGAGTACTTCGGTACGGCGATTCCCGCTGGCGACAACAAGTTCGCCGCGTTGAATACTGCGGTCTGGTCCGGAGGTTCTTTCGTCTACGTACCTCCCGGGGTGCACGTGAGGATCCCTCTGCAGGCGTACTTCAGAATTAACACCGAGAATATGGGCCAGTTCGAGCGGACACTCATCATCGCTGACGAGGGCAGCTATGTTCACTACATCGAGGGCTGCACGGCCCCGGTGTATTCCTCTGACTCGTTGCACTCTGCGGTCGTCGAGATCATCGTGAAGAAGAACGCGCGCGTTCGCTATACGACCATTCAGAACTGGTCGAACAACGTCTACAACCTCGTCACCAAGCGGGCAATGGCCTACGAGGGTGCAACCATGGAGTGGTTCGATGGCAACATCGGCTCAAAGGTCACCATGAAGTATCCGTCCATCTATCTCATGGGTGAGCACGCCAAGGGCGAGACGCTCTCCGTGGCGTTCGCCGGCCCTGGCCAGCATCAGGATGCTGGCGCGAAAATGATCCACATGGCGCCGTACACCCAGTCGTCGATCGTCTCTAAGTCAATTGCCCGGGGCGGCGGCCGATCCGGGTCTCGCGGTGAGGTGCGGATCGCCAAGGGTGCCCACCACTCCGCGAATACGGTGCGCTGCGACGCGCTCCTAGTCGACACGATTTCGCGATCTGACACGTATCCGACCGTCGACATCCGCGAGGATGACGTACAGATGGGCCACGAAGCCACCGTCTCGCGAGTCAGCGCGGAACAGCTGTTCTATTTGCAGTCACGAGGAATGCCGGAAGATGAGGCTATGGCCATGATCGTACGAGGGTTTATTGAACCCATCGCTCGAGAACTCCCCATGGAGTACGCGCTTGAGTTGAACAAACTCATCGAAATGGGCATGGAAGGATCAGTCGGCTAGATGTCAGCCAACGCCCTCCCCACGACCACAGATTTGCCCACCGACTCAGCACAAATCGACCACTCGCGCCTCGGCTCAAAGCAGCACAGCGACGGTGGCTGGGGGCTCATCCCCGTGCAGACACGCTCAGCACGATTTAGCTCTTACGACGTCAACGACTTCGAGACCGTTTCTGGTTTTGAAGCAGAGTGGAAGCACACACCGGTGCCACTCATCCGCGAACTCCTTGGCGACGGTCCGAACGGCGGAGAGTATGACTACACTCTGACCAGTTCCGGAGATGTCACCGTCGAGTGGATCGATCGCACGGATTCACGCGTCGGCTCGGTGGGAACACCGGAAGAGCGCGCGTCCGCGAACGCCTGGACAACCTTCGACAAGGCCCTGGCGATCACCGTCAATGGCGAAGAGTCTTCGCGCGTTAACATCGTTCGTAACTCCTTTGGAGCAGCGGCGCGCACCGCCCACATGGTGATCACGGCGAAGAGGCACAGCAATGGTCTCGTCATCATCGATAACGCTGGAAGTGCCAACCTCAGCGAGAACCTTGAGATCGTCGTCGAGGAAGAAGCGAACCTCACAGTGGTGTCCGTGCAGGAGTGGGATGAGAAGGCAGTGCATCTCGCATCTCACTTTGCCGAGGTGGGACGCAACGCCCACTTGAAGCACGTGCTCGTGTCGCTCGGTGGCAAGGTTCTGCGGATCAACCCCTCCGTGCACCTGGGCGGCGACGGCGGCGATGTCGAGCTCTTCGGCGTCTACTTTGCCGACAGCGGCCAGCATCTCGAGCAGCAGGTGTTCGTCGATCACGACGCACCCAGCACCAAGTCCAGAGTGAGCTACAAGGGCGCTCTCCAGGGCGAGGGTGCGCGCACGGTATGGGTGGGAGACGTACTGATCCGACCCAGTGCGCCGGGTACGGACAGCTACGAGGCAAATCGAAACTTGCTTCTGACAGAGGGCGCGCGTGCTGACTCGATCCCGAACCTCGAGATCGAGACCGGGGACATCTTCGGCGCCGGCCACGCGAGCACCTCTGGCCGATTCGACGACGAGCAGCTCTTCTATCTGCAGACCCGGGGGATTCCCGAGGATGAAGCCAGGCGCCTCGTCGTGCGTGGATTCCTGTCTGAAATCGTGCAGAAGATCGGATTCCCCGAGCTCGAAGCCCGGCTGCAGCACGCCATCGAGGCGGAGCTGCTGAGCAGCAAGGCAGTGTGATCGGATGTCGGTCAAGATCTGCCCCGAATCCGAGATTGAGGTGGGAGCTGCGCTTCGTGTCGTTATTGACGATTACCCCATCGCTGTCGTGCGCGACTCTGCCGGAACAGTGCACGCAATCGGCGACACGTGCACGCACGGCGATATCTCCCTCGCAGAAGGCTTCGTTGAAGGCGAAACTATCGAGTGCTGGGCACACGGCTCTAAGTTCTCGCTGGTAAGCGGCAAAGCACTTACCCTGCCCGCGTTTGAACCAGTACCTATTTTCACCGTGTCGATCGTGGATGGCGACGTCTACATCGATCCGACGCCGATATTCACCAACTAACCCAAGGAAAGCAACCAGACCATGTCTGTACTTGACATCAAAGACCTCCACGTAAGCGTCGAGACCGAACAGGGCCCCAAACAGATCCTCAAGGGTGTCGACCTCACCGTCAAAGACGGTGAAACACACGCCATTATGGGTCCGAACGGCTCGGGTAAGTCGACGCTCGCGTACACGATCGCCGGCCACCCCCGCTACACCGTCACCCGGGGCAGCGTAACCCTCGACGGTGAGGACGTCCTCGC
>JBDTAD010000080.1:0-5352 GCA_039924815.1 Lacisediminihabitans sp. | reverse complement strand
CGGATGACAAGGCGGGCGTCGTAGCGCACCTCGCGGCTATCCGGGCCTTCGTCGGTGCCGTTGGATCGGATTTTGACCTCGGTCTCGCGCTGTTTATCGAGGGGGAGGAGGAGTTTGGTTCTCGCTCCTTTAAGAACTTCCTTGCTGAGCACAGGGAGCAACTTGCCGCAGACGTGATAGTCGTCGCGGACTCGGACAATTGGGACATCGCGACGCCCGCCCTCACGGTTGGGCTTCGAGGCAACGTGACCTTCAAACTCACCGTGCGCACGCTCGACCATGCCTCACACTCAGGAATGTTCGGGGGAGCGGTTCCGGATGCGATGCTCGCGATGGTCAAGCTGCTCGCCACCCTGCACGATGATCAAGGCTCCGTTGCCGTCGACGGTTTGACCTCCCTCGCGAGCGAAACACCTGAATACTCCGAGGCGAGGTTGCGCGAGGAGGCGGGGTTGCTTGACGGAGTATCACCGATCGGGGTCGGCAGCATCCTGGAGCGCACCTGGTCTCAGCCCGCAATCACCGTCACAGGCATCGATGCTCCTAGCGTTGCCAATGCTTCAAACACCCTGGCGCCGGTGATTTCCGTGCGGGTGAGCGCGAGGATCGCTCCTGGGCAAGACTCTGCGGATGCCTTCGCTGCGCTTGAGCGGCACATTCGAGCGCACGCGCCATTCGGTGCACAGATCGAGATCACTGACGTTGATCGAGGCAATGGATTTCTTGTCGACACAGGTGGCTGGGCCGTGGCCGAGGTCGAAACAGCGATGGAAGAAGCGTGGGGCGCCGCACCGGTAGAAATGGGTATTGGTGGCTCAATACCCTTCATCGCCGATCTGGTCGAACTGTTCCCCGCCGCGCAAATATTGGTGACCGGCGTCGAAGATCCCGATTCTCGGGCGCATAGTCCTAACGAGTCGCTGCATCTCGGCGTGTTCCACAGGGCGATTCTCACCGAGGCTGTGCTGCTCGCTCGCCTGACCGCGCGCACGGCAGACTGAGCGTGAGCGTCAGCACCATTTTCAGCATCCACGCTTAGACTGAGCAGAGAATTGCACGGCTAGGCCATCAATGACACCTTAAGGAGTGGTCATGACCGACACGAAGACACTCGAGACCACAACCGCCGCCCATGGCGTGGGCCTCAGCGAAGCAGCAGCGATCAAGGTCCGCACGCTCTATGAGCAGGAGGGCCGCGATGACCTCAGGCTGCGCGTTGCAGTTCAGCCAGGCGGATGCTCCGGCCTGGTCTACCAGCTCTATTTCGATGAGCGCCTGCTCGAAGGAGACGCCACGGTGGACTTCGACGGAGTTGAGGTCGTCGTCGACAAGATGAGTGTTCCCTACCTTGATGGCGCGACCATCGATTTCGAAGACACGATCCAAAAGCAGGGGTTCACGATCGACAATCCAAACGCAGCGGGCAGTTGCGCTTGCGGTGACTCATTCCATTAGGAGCTGAGCTGCGCGATGCGCGCGAAGAATGGGGAATCGTCTCGGCGGTTCCCCATTTTTTATGGGACAGGGCGATTTTCGGTCCGCGTAAGCGCGTCCAGCGGCTAGGCTGGCACTAACAAATAGACTGTGATTCGTAACAGTCCGTGTCATCCGAGAGGTCACAGGTGCGTTCTAACCGTCGTCTTCGATGGGCTACCATCCCAATTGCCGTATTGCTTGTTGCGACAGTGGCTGGCTGCACACAGGAGCAACTCAGAGGCTATATGCCGGGTTCTCCCGGCATCACTAATCACACTGACGGGATAACCGGTCTGTGGGTTACGGCCTGGATCATTCTGATGCTCATCGGCCTCCTAGTATGGGGACTGATCATCTGGGCGATCATCGTCTATCGCCGACGCAAGGGGCAGACTGGCTTGCCCGCGCAGCTGCGCTACAACATGCCGATCGAGATTTTCTACACGATTGTGCCGCTGATCTTCATCCTTGGATTCTTCGCATTCACTGCGAAAGAGCAGGCGTCCATCGAGAAGCCGACCGCAAACCCCGATGTGCAAGTCGAGGTCTACGCGAAGCGCTGGGCATGGGACTTCAACTACCTGAACGTTGGACCCTCCAAGGAGGGCGTGTACTCAGCGGGAATTCCGGCTCAGGAGCTCGACAAAGAGAAGTCGATCGACTACTCACAGCTCAACACTTTGTATTTGCCGCTCAACAAGACAGTTGAGATCAAGCTTGAGAGTCGTGATGTAGCTCACTCGTTCTGGGTCCCGGACTTCTTGTACAAGAAGGACACCATTCCCGGCAAAGACAACTACATGTACTTCACTCCGACCAAGGTTGGTACATACGCAGGAAAGTGTGCCGAGCTCTGTGGTGACTATCACTCTCTGATGCTTTTCGAGGTGAAGGTTGTGCCTCAGGACGAGTACGACGCATATATCCAGAGTCAGGCCGACAAGGGCTTCACGGGTGCTCTGGATCAGAAGTACAACACCAACACGAATTTGCCTAATAACAAAGCTCCCAAGAGCAACGAGTAGGTCGACATGAGTACATCAACAATCACCCGTCCCACCGTTGGTGGAACTAGTTCAGGTCAGAACTTCGGTGCGTCGCAAGTCGGGCGCAAGGGCAACATTCTGGTCAGCTGGATCACGTCTACAGACCACAAAACGATCGGGTACCTGTACCTGATCACGTCGTTCATCTACTTCCTACTCGGTGGCGTGATGGCGCTCGTGATGCGGGCGCAGCTCTTTGAGCCCGGATTGCACCTCTTGCAGACCAAGGAGCAGTACAACCAGCTGTTCACTATGCACGGCACAATCATGCTGTTGATGTTTGCGACTCCGTTGTTTGCAGGCTTCGCGAACGTGATTATGCCACTGCAAATCGGCGCACCAGACGTTGCTTTCCCACGACTGAACGCGTTTGCATACTGGCTTTACAGCTTCGGCAGCCTGATAGCGGTAGGCGGATTCCTCACCCCGCAGGGAGCGGCATCGTTCGGCTGGTTTGCCTATGTCCCACTCTCAACAACGACGTTCTCACCCTCTCTGGGCGGCAACTTATGGGTCTTTGGGCTCGCCATGAGTGGTTTTGGCACGATCCTCGGCGCCGTAAACTTCATCACCACGATTATCACGATGCGTGCGCCAGGCATGACTATGTTCCGAATGGCGATCTTCACCTGGAACACGCTTATCACCTCGATCATCGTTCTCATGGCGTTCCCCGTGCTTGCCGCAGCGATGCTTGCGCTCGGATCTGATCGAGTGTTTGGCTCCGAGTTGTACAACGTGCAAGCGGGTGGTGCGCTGCTCTGGCAACATTTGTTCTGGTTCTTTGGGCATCCCGAGGTCTACATCATTGCGTTGCCATTCTTCGGCATCGTTTCTGAAGTCTTCCCGGTGTTCAGTCGAAAGCCTGTCTTTGGTTATAAGACTCTCGTCTACGCGACGATCTCGATTGCCGCTCTGTCCGTGACGGTGTGGGCTCACCACATGTATGTCACGGGTGGCGTGCTCCTACCGTTCTTCTCGCTCATGTCGATGTTGATCGCCGTGCCAACAGGCGTGAAGATCTTCAACTGGCTGGGAACAATGTGGCGAGGATCGGTGACGTTCGAAGCAGCCATGCTCTGGGCCATAGGGTTCTTGGTTACCTTCACGTTTGGTGGCCTCACCGGTGTCATCCTGGCGTCTCCACCGCTCGACTTCCACGTGTCTGACACCTACTTCGTCGTAGCGCACTTCCACTACGTCGTCTTCGGTACTGTCGTCTTCGCCATGTTCAGTGGGTTCTATTTCTGGTGGCCGAAGTGGACAGGCAAGATGCTGAACGAGAGCTTGGGGAAGATCCATTTCTGGCTGCTGTTCATTGGCTTCCACACCACGTTCCTTGTGCAGCACTGGCTCGGCGTGATCGGTATGCCACGTCGTTACGCCACGTATCAGCCAGAAGATGGTTACACCTGGCTCAATCAGGTGTCGACGATCGGCGCGATGATCCTCGCTATCTCGATGATCCCGTTCGTTTACAACGTCTATATCACCGCGCGTAAGGCACCCAAGGTCACTGTGGACGACCCGTGGGGCTACGGGCGTTCGCTTGAGTGGGCAACATCATGCCCGCCGCCACGTCACAACTTCACCTCGATCCCACGTATCCGTTCCGAGTCGCCAGCGTTCGATCTGAATCACCCGGAAGTGGCAATGCCGATAAGCGTAAGTGTGGGCGCAGACGCTCCGGCCTACGACAACGCTGATGGAAAGGTCAAGTAGTTCATGACTGTCAACGTTCGGGTTTTCTGGATCCTGTGTGCCTTCTTCTTCGCGGCAACCATCGAGTACACAGTGTGGGGTCTGCTCGATCCGTTCCACCACACTGTGGAATGGGTCGGAACGATTGCCTTGGGTCTTGGTGGCATGCTGTTCGCACTCATCGCCTTCTTTCTGGGACGCGTGCGTGCTGGCCTCGGCGGGCGCATCCTTCCTGAGGATCGTCTCGACGCAAATATTGATGATGGCGACGCAGAGCAGGGTTTCTTTAGCCCATGGAGCTGGTGGCCTGTGAGCGTCGCGTTCGGCGCCGGCATTGTGTTCCTGGGCATTGCAGTCGGATTCTGGCTGTCATTCATCGGAGCGGCAATAGCAGTGGTTGCTCTGATTGGATGGGTCTATGAGTACTACCGCGGTAATTTCGCGCACTGATGGTGTGAGCATTCGCCATGCAACATCGGTGGATGCTGATGCTATATTCGCGCTGCTGGAACAGCTCGGGTCGAGCTTCAACCCGGAGCGCGCCTCTTTCGATGAGGCGTTCACCGACGTAGTCCGAGAGCATGAAGACAGAATCTTCTACGTCGCTGAAACCGGTAGTAGTGTTGTCGGCTACGCGCTGACCATACTGGTTCGGCCGTTGTATACGAATGGGCCGTCTGCGGAGCTTCAGGAACTGGTCGTCGACGTTGAATCTCGTAGTAAGGGCATTGGCAGTCTCCTAGTGAACGCTGTGGAGGCTGAGTGCCGCCAGAGAGGTGCGCGCCAGCTCACGGTCGCTAGTTCTCGTGGTGCCGCATTCTATGAGCGTCTTGACTATCGCTCGACGGCGGACTTTCTCAAGAAGGTATTCGACTAAGAACATCCCGGGGTGTGGGGTTGGACACAGCGGGGGCGCGGTAACACGCCAGGTTTGTGACGCGCGGGTCTACTCCATCGTGTTTACCTGGCCGTGCTGCTCGACTGCAGCAGGGGGCGCGCCATGGCGCTAACAGCTGTTGTTGGTGCCTGTAGCGCCGTGTCCTTAGTTAGGCTCCCGACACCGGTGGCGTTGGACCGTTGCCTCGGGCGCTGGCTGTGCCATGCGCAGTTGAGCTCGACCCGCTCGAGC
>JBDTAD010000079.1:0-1864 GCA_039924815.1 Lacisediminihabitans sp. | reverse complement strand
AGCCTCGTCGACATCGCGCACCTCGGCTGGGTTGCCATCGCGCTGACCATCGCCATTGTGCTTCTCACCTTCGCCTTCACCTGGGCACTCGGCAAGTTGTTCCGCCTTCCCGGCGACGAGCCCGTGCTATTGGCGACCGGCTTCTCGATCTGCGGTGTCTCCGCGATCGGTGCGATGAGCGCGGTAACCCGCACGAAGCACGAAGACCAGGCCACACCTGCTGCTCTGGTGACCCTCTTCGGCACCCTTGCGATTGCGGTATTGCCTCTGCTGCACGGCCCACTGGGACTGAACGCGCACCAGTTCGGCCAGTGGGTGGGGGCGAGCGTGCACGACGTTGGGCAGGTCGTCGCCACCGCGCAAACGGCGGGGGCGACCGCGCTGGCGATCGCCGTGGTGGTGAAGCTCACCCGCGTGCTCATGCTCGCGCCGATAGTAGCCACGGCATCCGTGGTCGTTCGTCGCACGCGTGGCCGGGTCGAGGGGGAGAAGCTGCCGCCAGTGCTGCCGGTGTTCGTTGCTGGCTTCATCATCGCCGTGTTGTTGCGAACCTTTGTCCCACTGCCGATGGTTGTTCTGGATGTTGCGGACTTCATCCAGACTGTCGTTCTATCGATGGCATTGTTTGGTCTCGGAAGCGCGATTCAGCTGACCAAGCTGGTGCGCACTGGACTGCGTTCGGTGATCGTCGGTGTGCTGTCCTGGGCGGCGATTGCCGGGATGGCGCTGGTCGCGGTGCACATCTCCTAATTCGCGGCTTCCGCTAGTATGCGATGCAAGGTAGCATGTATCGCATGACAGCGGATGTCGGCGCGCAACTGCGCAAGGGAGTGGTCGAGTACTGCGTGCTCGGCCTGCTCGCCCGCGAGCCGATGTATGGCTGGCAACTGTCGGAAACACTCACCCAGCGAGGCTTGATCGCGAGCATCGGAACCCTGTATCCCATGCTGTCCAGGCTGCGCACGCAGGGGCTCGTCAGCAGCTTTGACGAGGCTTCGGATGCGGGCCCGGTGCGCAAGTATTACCGGCTGACGGATGCCGGAACGAGCGAGCTCGCCGCCTTCCGCCAGCAGTGGGCGCCGTTTGCCAGAACAGTCGAAGACGTCATCGGAGAGGAACCCCGTGTCAAGTGAAACCCAACCGCAGGTCGTCCGCAGCTTTCTGGCTCAACTTGAAGTGGCCCTCCATGATGTGCCACGCGACGTAAGCAGCGAGATCGTTGCGGGCATCACCGAGGAACTTGCCGGTCTCGACGCTGCGACCGCGGCCGGGCGCATCGAAGAGCTAGGTGATCCGGTCTTCATAGCGGCCGAGGCGCGCGCCGGGGTGGCCGTGCCGGCGACACCGCCGACACCGCCGCGCAAGGATCCCCTCTGGTACATCGTGGTGGCCGGTCTGTTGGTCGCGGTTGGCGGCATCGTCGTGCCGATATTGGGATGGATAGTCGGGATAGCGCTGGTCTGGCTTTCGAAGACGTGGCGCACGTGGGAGAAGTGGGTGGCGACGTTTCTGCCTGTGGTGGTGGTCGCGCTTGCGGCCGTTGTTCTGATAATTGTCTACGCTCTGTTTGCCCAACCGACACCAAGGTATGCCAGTTATGTGCCACAGCCTGAGCCCTCGTCGAGCCCTCTGTTGCCCATCGGGCCTAACTGGTTGCTGCACAACGTGCTCTTCATGATGCTGATCAACTTTGTCGTCGGCATCTGGCTGCTCTGGCGCGCGCTGCGGCATCCGAGGTCCACCACGGGCAACTAACTCGGGTGTGACGGCGATCGGTAGAATAGGCAGCAATGTCTGCCACCTTCACCACCGCATCCGGAGCCGACGTTCGCGTGCGGTTCTGCCCATCGCCCACCGGTACGCC
>JBDTAD010000078.1:0-3798 GCA_039924815.1 Lacisediminihabitans sp. | reverse complement strand
ATGGTGGTCGGGCTCGACGGCACAAACGGCGGGTTGTGATGCTCCCCCGTTGCGAAGACGTCGAGACCGACCTCCTCCGCCTTCTGCGCGATGGTGAGCATGGCCTTGATGCGCTCGTGCTCAGTGGGCTCCGTGCCGTTGGTGGGATCGGGGGTGATATCACCGACGGTGAAAATTCCGAACTGCATGCTGTCCTCAGGCTTTCTATGCGTTTGCATGAACTCTCCTTCAAACCACGATGGGGATCAGAGTATTCCCGCGCGCAGTGCCAAGAGATCGCCCACCGATGCGGCTACAGCGTCACGATCGAGCGCAGCTCGCGACCAGGAAGCACAGCGCGTCCGTGAAGCGCGTCGAGTTCAAGCACAACTCCGATACCGACGACCGTATATCCGGCGCGCTCTGCAAGGTTCACAGCGGCAGCGAGGGTTCCTCCCGTGGCGAGCAAATCATCCAGAATTAGCATTCGCTGGCCGGCCGTGCGCGCTGGGTGCATCTCCAACATTGCTGATCCGTACTCGAGCTCGTAGGCTTCCTGCAGTACCTCGCCGGGCAACTTGCCCGCCTTCCTGATGACCACGAGTCCGGCATCCACCGAATACGCGGCGGATGCGGCCAAGACGAAACCGCGAGCCTCAACCCCGGCGATGACGTCGATCCGACCCTCGTAGGGCGCGACGAGCTCATCTGTCACCGCCCGAAAGGCCTCCGCGTCCGCGAACACGGTGCTGAGATCGCGAAACAGGATGCCAGGCTTGGGGAAATCGGGCACGCTGACGAGCAATCGCTCGACCTGGTCAGAAGCAGGAGAATTCACTGCTCCACTCTAGGAGTGATCGGGAACCCGGCCGCACCCTGGTGCACGCAAGGGTTGAGTGCACTGGTGGAATCGGTAGCACAGAGCGAGGTCGTACGCGCAATGGCGACCCGGGGTGCGAAAGCTAGCGCGGCGCGAGGGAAGACAGCACGGTTGCCGCACTCTCCGCACGCGCTGAGGCGTACCCGGTCCCGGCCCAGAGCGAGAGGCCGCCCACGTCACCCAGCCTCGCTGCGGCGGCGCGAAGAGGGCGAGCAAGCTGGTTCACCTCTGGATACAGCGCGGGTGCCGCGGCATCATGGTCCAGAACGAAACGGTTGACGAGGGCTCGTGCGAGCCGTCCGGAAAAGGCCCGGGTAACCCTGGTCTCGGTGAACTCACCGCTGACGAGCGCGTTCTTGTGAGCGTCGGACGTTCCGCACTCGGGCGTGCGAAGGAGCGCCGTGCCGACCGCAACAGCTGTAGCACCGGCGGCCAGCAGTTCTCGCACCTGTTCTCGAGCGGCGACTCCGCCGGCCGCCACGATCGGCAGGGTCGTTGACGCGCTCACGATGCGCACCAGCTCGGTCAGTGGTGTTCCATCCGGGATAGCAGTTGCGTCGTGGGTGCCGCGATGTCCGCCCGCGTTCGCACCTTGCAGCACCAGCGTGTCAGCGCCACGCTCCACCGCGGCCAGCGCTTCCGCTGGATTCGTGACGGTGATCGCGACGGCCGTGCCAACCTCGTGCAGCCTGACAACGGCATCCGCACGGGGAAGACCAAAGGTGAAACTCACAACGGCTACTGACTGCTCCAGCAGCAATTCCAGCTTGTTGTCGTAATCGTCAGTGTCTGACGGGTCAGGCTCCGGCAGTTCCACGCCGTAGTTCTGTGCGTCCGTGCGCAGCTGGTCGCGATAGGCCAGCAGCTGCGGCAGAAGTTCGGTACGCGGATGCTCAGCCGGCACGAACAAGTTGACCCCCCAAGGACCCGCCACACGCTCACGAGCGGCACGAAGCTGGACCTCCAGCGCGTCACGGCTCAGGTAGCCAGCGCCCAAGAACCCAAAGCCGCCGGCGTTCGCAGCGGCCGCAACCAGTGCGGGCGTGGACGGGCCACCGGCCATGGGCGCCGCTACCAGAGGAAGCGCTAACTCGGCAAAGGAGAACATCACACCATTCTGCTCGCCTGCTGCTAGCGGGTTCTACCGATCAACAGAACGACGCGCAGTCCATTGCGGGTGGTGAGGATCTCCGCGGGGATTCGCGCCGAGCGACCAGCGCGCTCGAGCCGAGACAGTGTTTCAAAAATCAGCGGCTCGAGACCGCGCGGCACGAAACCGACCGTGCCAGACATCCGGCTGCTGGTGAAGAAACGGGCGGGCAACGGGGCATCGGTGCGCTCTTCCTCATCCGTGCGCTTGGCAAAGAAAGTGTCGAGCTCGGCCTCGCCCTGCCCAAGAACGCGGGAAATCTCGTCCTGATACGGGTCACTGCCAGCCAACTGCATCGTGACGCGCTTGTTCTTCGGAACGAGGTTGTAGTTGTACTGGTCGAAGCTGCCGGTACCGGCATCCGTCTTCGGATACTCACTGGACTCTGGCGTGCGGCGAAAGAGATTCACGGTAGCCAGACTACGAGATGCCAGCTAGTTGAGTTTGCGCCACTTGAGATAGAAACCCCAGACGTAGCTGGCCAGCAGTGCGATAACTCCGAGAAACAACACGCCCTTGAACAGAAAACTCAGCACGCCGAGGTGAAAAACGAATCCCATGACCGCGAAAAAAACGATAAACACGAAGATCGCGGTGCGAATGCGGGAGAGCCGCTTGAGCGGGTTGGCCATGGCCCCAGCCTATGGGCATAGCGAATGCGCTCCGGCATCTGTCATGCGGCCGTTGGCACCACACCCAGGCGCGTGGACTCGAGTGCGTGCCTCGCCCACGCCCACTGCAAGATACCGAACGCGATGAGCCCCTGGGCCAGCAGGTAGCTGAGCATGATCACAAAATCGGATTGCCAGAAAGCGAAGCCCGGAAAGAAGTTAGTGAGACCGAGCAAGCTGTCTGAGATCACGAACAGCGCTCCACCGGCCGCAATCCAGCGGTTGCAGTGCAGCGCCAGCGCGCCCATGCTGCACAACACGAGGCCGTACAGCACCACCGGAATGAGAAGCGAGCCGAGGTGCGGAGCAAGCACGATGCTCAGAGCAATCACCCAGGCCAGATACACGAACGTGAGCGAACGGTAGCCGTGCACCCGAATAGTTCGCAGGAACAGGATGACGTAGGCCAGATGGGCGAGCAGGAAAAAGCCAAGCCCAATGAGGAAGCCGATATCGCCTGGCGACGACAGCGAAACATCGCCAAGCCACGAGAGCAGGATGCCGAAGGAACCGAGGAGTGCAGCCTCTCCCCGAACGCTGGGCAGCAGGAACAAGAACGCCACGAACAGGAGAACCATAAGGAGCGGCTTGGTGAAGCCAGAAACCGAAGTAGCACCGGCCGCGAGCGCGACAAGGTGAACGACGCACACGACCAGATACGGTGTAACCATCGCGATGGCTCGGATCTTGTTCATGCCTCGACCCTAGGGGCACTGAGCGCGGTCGCACCATAAGGAGCGGTCACGATTGCAGACAGGCGACGAACGCAAGAATGGGCCGCCACCCAAGGGTGACGGCCCATGAGCCAAGAGTTCGGCTCTGCGACGAGTAAATACCTCGCTAGCGGCGAAGTCCGAGGCGCTCGATCAACGCGCGGTAGCGGTTGATGTCCACGTCGGACAGGTAGCCGAGCAAGCGACGGCGCTGGCCGACCAGCAGAAGCAGGCCACGACGTGAGTGATGGTCGTGCTTGTGCTCTTTCAGGTGCTCGGTGAGGTCCTTGATGCGCGCGGTCAGCATTGCGACCTGCACTTCGGGGCTTCCGGTATCACCCGGGTGAGTTGCGTACTCGTCGATGATCGCTTTCTTGGCATCTGGTGCTAATGGCATAGATGGCC
>JBDTAD010000077.1:0-3304 GCA_039924815.1 Lacisediminihabitans sp. | reverse complement strand
CGTTGAATCCACCGTCATACGATCCGATCGCCGGCGGTGGGCCCGCCTTTTCTCCGATGAGAGCGACTCCGGGCTTGACGTCCTTGGCCACGTTCCACACCGCGACAGCGGCGATCGAGGCTCCGCTGACGAGCACAACGGCGAGTGCGGAGGCGATCCATTTAAGCGCGGTGGCCCAGGGGCCCGACTGACGGAGCTGACCGTGCCTCGCCAACGGAGCTTGCCGCAGGGGTCCGCGCGCACGCGGGGGTTGTGCACCCATCTGGTTCTGATTCCCTCGTTTGGTGGGGCCGCTACGCGGCACGTCGTACAAGGAGGACCCTATCAAGCATGCCCTGTGCCGGCGCTCTGGGCTAAGGCGTGGCCGGCGGAGTTGCACCCGGTGTTGGCGTGGTCGGTGTTGTACTGGGCGGCGCCGGTGGCGGTGTGTAACGCTTCAGGAATTGCGGATCAGGCGCGGGGAAATCGCCTCCCCTATAGGTGGGATTGGCGTCGAAGGATGCGATGGTCGCGCGGAAGATATTGAACTTGGTGTTGTATCCGTTCGTGCCGGCGACGGTGATCCTGCGCAGGCTCTGTTTTCTGCCATCCGTGTTCCCCACCCAGACCGCTAGCGCGACCTTCGTCGTGGTTGCGATGAGCCAGTTTTGATCTGCGTTGTCGTTGGTTCCGGTTTTGCCGACGAGAGGAACACCGTCATGCGGATTGCCGGGAGTTCCGGTGCCCGACTTCATCACGGCCGCGAGAGCGAAGGCGACCGTGCTGGCGATATTGGGCGCGATGTTAGCCGCGCATTGTCTGTCCTGGCCTGCCAACGCTTTGCCCGTTGAGGTGACGAGCTTGTCTATGATCGTCGGTGCACAGTAGGTGCCATTCGCGCCGATGGTGGCGATCGCTTCCGCCATCGTCAACGGTGCGATCTCGTTCGTTCCGATCGTCGAAGCTGGGTATGCGGTGAGCTCGGCGCCATCGGCGCGGTGAACGCCCATCGCCTCCGCATCAGCACGAATGTCACACAGATCCAGCTTCTGGGCCATGGTGATGAAAGCAACGTTCACGGATTGCTCGGTCGCTTGCAGCACCGACATGTAGCCACCCTCGCCGGGAGAGTCGTTGTGGGGCGTGTACGGGGGCCCCGAGAGTGATTCGCACGCGGCTTTGAAGCTCGACTGCGGGAAGGGTCGCACACTGCCGTTGACGGAGTCGTACAGCCCGTGACCGTTCTGGAACCAGTCCGTGAGCGTGAAAATCTTGTAGGTAGAGCCGGTTTGGAAGCCTGAGGATCCACCATATTTTTGGTCGGTGCTGTAGTTCACCGCTGTCGCGCTGGAGCCCGCCCCGAGCGCAGAGTTATTGAATTGTTTATCTTGAGCCATAACGAGAATGCGGCCAGTGCCAGGTTCTACGGCGTCAGCGGCCGCGCCGAGTGCAAAGCGAGATTCGGTGGAGGGCGCGTCCGCAAAGAGCGCCGCTTGGGCAACATCCTGCTGGTCGAGATCGATGCTGGTGTACACCTTGTATCCGCCCCGTGCCCAGTTGTCTTCGCGCTCGGAGGCCGTGGCACCCAGCGACTCGAGGGTCGGTATCAGTCGGGTGACGTAATCGCAGGCAAAGGGCGCATCGGTCGCATAGAGGCATCCGTTGCTCGGAGCTGCCGGCTTAGTCACTATGGGAGTGGCGACTGCCGCCTGATACTGCGCATCGGTGAGATATTTCAGTTCGAGCATATTGCCGAGGATGAAGTCGCGCCGCGCCTTGTTTGCCGCGAAGTGCTTGGGTGCGCTGAGGTTGAGGTTGTTCGGATCCTCAACGATGGCAATGAGGCTGGCCGCTTGTGCTGCGGTAACGTCCTTTGCGCTGACGCTGAAGTACTTTTGAGCCGCGGCTTCTACCCCGTAGGTATTGCCGCCGAATCCTGTGATGTTGAGGTACCCCAGCAGAATCTGCTTCTTCGTGTATTTCTTATCCAGCCCGATCGCGAGTTTCATCTCGGCGAGCTTGCGCCCAAAGGTCTCATCGATCGCCGCGAGATACGCTTTTTTTGCGGCCACTGGGTCTTTCAGCTGAGTGGCCTGCTGGATGAGCGTATTTCTGACCAGTTGCATGTCGATAGTCGAGGCGCCGCTCGTGATTTTCTTGTGCTGCAGATTGTCTGTGGCAGCACGAGCGATGGACTTCATGTCCACTCCGCCATGGTGGTAGAACCGGCGGTCTTCGCCGGCGACTGCGGCATCCTTCAGGAAGCTCGATACCTGGTCCCACGCGACATTCTGACGATCCTGATCGTAAGTAATCGCGATCTGCACCGGCTGGCCGCCGCGATTGGCGTAGATCTCGTTCTGTTGCGTGAGCCTGCCGAGAGTGATGGAGTCCGGAAGATTGTCGAAAACGCCGATGGTGGCGTTCGCTGCCTGTCCGGCGACTGCAATTCCTGGCGCCATCATGGCCGCGACGAGTACGCCAGCGATCACGCTAAAACTGAGAAAGCCGGCGACGCCGATGAAAAACCCCGAGGGCTCCGAATCTTGAGCCATACTTCCACGCTAATACTTGTGGACTGATCGTTCTGACCACTTCCGTGGTTTTGCCAGCAATGCCTCAGGTGAACTGGCGCCCCACGTTCAGGGTGTGAGAGGAGCCGACCGCTCAGTTCTTTGGAGTCGCCCTGCGCAGGATGAAGAAACCTGCGAACCCGAACAGGAGGGAAAATAGCAGCAACCAGGCCGTGACACCCACGGCGCCCGAGCTGACGAACCATTCACCGACGCGACCCCAACTGTTGGTAAGCGTCGCGAGGGCTATGGAGCCGATGGCGAGCAGCGCGACTATTACGCCGAGAGCGACCAGTCCGTTTGCACGCCAGCGCACAAATACCGTGCCGCAGACCATTCCGATGAGGAAGAAGACCACGAATCCGGCGATATTCACGAATAGCACCTGACCGAGATTGTCGTCGCCGAGGAGTTGTGTTCTAAAGAGTGCGAGCCCTACGCCCCAGCCGCTCGTCCACTGCTCAATAAGCGACAGTAGCGTCAGCGCCGCTCCGAAGCAGACCGAGTAGATCACGAACGCGAGAGAGGTGCCCAAATAGTAGTCGCGCCTTGTTACGCCAAACCCCAACGCAAAAGGAAAGGTGCGGTTCATGGCCTGAGTCGCGATAACGAGCATGTAGACAAAGAGAAAGAAGGATCCGCCATTGTAACTGTTGCTAGTGGGCTGGTCTTCTGGTTGCAGAGTGGACATCAGGACCCACCAGAGGACGAGGTTGAACAGAAAGATCACCCCCATCACCATCCACGGCACT
>JBDTAD010000076.1:0-2615 GCA_039924815.1 Lacisediminihabitans sp. | reverse complement strand
CGATAAGCTCGTTCTGCTGCGAGTTGAACAGGGCAGCAGCATCCGCCTTCGACATCTTGGATGCTGGGCGCAACCTACCCGCGATTTCAGAGATCATCGTCTCCACGCGATCGGTGAGCAGCTCGCGCTGCACGTTTGTTTCGCGCAGTTCGTGCACCGAGCGCGCGGTCGAGCCAAAGTCTTTCACCGTCTGGGTGAGAGTGCGAAGACCCGTGCCGTGATACGCGCGGTCGGCAGCCTGCTCGACCACGTACCGGGCCATGGCGCCGGCATCCGCATTCTTGAACTTGGAGCTGAAGTCGGTGAGCAAACGCTTCGCGACCAACTGCAGCAGCACGTTGTTGTCACCCTCGAAGGTCACGTAGACGTCGAGGTCGGCACGCAGTCCAACCAGCCGGTTTTCGGCCATGTAGCCGGCACCACCGCAGGCCTCGCGCGCCTCCTGCAGGATGTCGAGGGCCGCCCAGGTCGACAGGGGCTTGAGGGCGGCGGCGAGAGTTTCGAGATCCTGCCGGTCATCATCCGTGGCGTTCTGGTTGCTGAAGACCGAGTCGAACTTCACGAGGAAGTCGTCGTGCGCAAAGTTCAACGCGTAGGCGGTGGCCAGACGCGGGATGAGCCTGCGCTGGTGCCGCTGGTAGTCGAGGATGACTTCTTCGTCGGTCTCGCTGGCCGCGGTGAACTGGCGGCGCTGGTTGCCATACGTGATCGCGATTGTCATCGCCATAGCGGAAACGGCGGTGGCGGCCCCGTCGAGCGAGACGCGACCCTGCACGAGCGTGCCGAGCATGGTGAAGAAGCGACGACCGGGGCTGTCGATGCTTGAGGTGTAGGTGCCGTCTTCTGCGACATCCCCATACTTATTGAGCAGGTTCGTGCGCGGAACTCGCACCTGGTCGAAGTGCAGGCGTCCGTTGTCGATGCCGTTGAGGCCACCCTTCCAGCCGTCGTCTGCGCCGCCGATGCCGGGCAGGAAGTTGCCGTCGGAATCGCGAATCGGCACGTAGAAGCAGTGCACCCCGTGATTCACACCGCCCGTGATCAGCTGGGCGAACACCGTCGCGGCGATGCCGTCACGGCCAGCGTTTCCGAGGTATTCCTTCCACGCCGCACGAAAGGGGGTGTGGATGACGAACTCGTGGGTCTCGGGATCGTAGGTGGCGGTTGTGGCCACGGAAGCGACATCCGAACCATGTCCGATCTCCGTCATGGCGAAGGCGCCTGGCACGGAGAAATCCATGATGCCGGGCAGGAAGGTCTTGTGATGATACTCGGTGCCGAGGTGCAGCACGGCAGAACCGAACAGGCCCCACTGCACACCGGATTTGATCTGCAACGACGGGCTTGCCGAGACCAACTCTTCGAAGGCCGTGATGTTGCCACCGTTGTCTTCGAGGCCGCCGAGCGAGATCGGGAAGGCACGGTGAACCTGGCCCTTGTCGGCAAGGATGTGCAGTTGGTTGCGGGCCCGATCACGTTGCGCGTCAAGAGTGAGGCCGGGTATGTCGTGCAGTTCTGGGTTCTTGGCGAACTCGCGGGCGGTGCGGCGCACATCCGCCCAGGTGCCTAGGAGCTGAGCCCCGAGGCTCGCGACGTCGACGGATGCCTCGGGCGAGGTCTCGGACAATTGGGCGTCGACCTCGGCGTTGACCGTCTTCGACCGCTTAGTGTCCCTGGCGCGCGTGCGGGGTGTTACGTCGACCATTACAAGCTCCTTTGTTGCCTCGTGCCACGCTAAGCACGACTGCTGGGGAGTGAAAATCACCCGTTGCGGAGCTACAAAACTCAGCAGAACCACTACAACTATCCTGTGGTTTCCCCACTGATCGCGAGCCTTCTGCACTCTCCCGGGCAGATAGCGTTGACGGATGCTCCCCGTCATCATCGGCCTGTCCGGTGCGCTCATTTTTGGCGCAGCAGACTTCCTCGGTGGGATGGCCGCCAAGCGCATCAGCGCGCTTCGAGTGACCGCGATCGGGGCGGCCTCTGGGGTCGTTCTGCTCGTCGCGTCCCTGGCCGTCATCGGGGGGGACCTGGTCCGCTCCCGCCGTGCTGCTCGGTGCACTTTCGGGCGTGACAGGGGCCATCGCCATCGTGCTGCTGTATGCGTGCCTCGCTATCGGGCCGATGAGCATCCTCTCGCCCACCACCGCCGTGGTTTCCGCCCTCGTGCCGATGCTCGTCGGGCTGGTGCGCGGAGACAGGCTGCAGCCGATCGGATATGTGGCGCTTGTTCTCGCGCTCGTCGCGGTCATCCTGGTGGGCTTCGTTCCCGAGAAGGGTGCCGTGCGACCCTCACTCAAGGCGCTCGCCATGGCGGTCGGCTCCGGCACCATGATCGGTGCGTTCATTGTCATCATCGATATGACACCGACCGACTCCGGAGTCGTGCCGCTCATCGCTAACCGAGCCACAAACGGCCTCATCGTCTTTACCGCTATCGCGGTGATGGCTGTGCTGGCTCGCAGAAAGAGCCCTGCGACCGCCGGTCCCACGGACGGTCGCTGGCGTCCGGGACTGGCATTCGCGATCATCTCCGGCGTGATCGATGCGACGGCGAACATCTTCCTTCTGGTTGGACTTCGGCTGGGAGACCTGACGATCCAGTCTGTGCT
>JBDTAD010000075.1:0-4010 GCA_039924815.1 Lacisediminihabitans sp. | reverse complement strand
CCACGTCCCTGAGCGATCTCGTTCAGAGCTCGGGCGCGCTCGAGGTAGGTCTCGCTAATCGCGCTTTCGGTCATCCATCGTCCCTCTGCGGCACGTGAGTCCGCGGGAACCCCGTGCAGGTAACGATCGGTCAGCAGTCCCATGGCTAACGGGGAGAACACGATGCTCCCTATGCCGAGCTGGTCGAGCACGGGGAACAAGCCGTCTTCAACGTGTCGGTCGAACATGTTGTAGCGGGGCTGATGGATGAGCAGGGGGATCTTGTGCTCGGCCAGCGCCTTGTGCGCCACAAGAGTCTGCTCAGGGCTGTAGTTAGAGATTCCGACGTAGAGCGCTCTGCCTGAGGAAACCGCGGTCGCGAGCGCCCCCATTGTCTCTTCGATGGGGGTTTCTGGGTCGGGCCGGTGGGAGTAGAAAATGTCGACGTAGTCGAGCCCTAGGCGGCTGAGACTCTGGTCGAGAGAGGAGAGCATGTACTTGCGGGAACCCCACTCCCCGTACGGTCCATCCCACATCTCGTAACCGGCCTTACTCGAGATGATCAACTCGTCGCGGTACGGCCGAAAGTCGTCCGCGAAGATGCGTCCAAAGTTGCTCTCTGCCGCACCAGCGCCGGGTCCGTAATTGTTCGCCAGGTCGAAGTGGGTGACGCCGAGATCGAACGCTCGCCGCAGGATCGCTCGCTGCGTATCGAGCGACCGATCGGATCCGAAGTTGTTCCAGAGCCCGAGGGACACTGGCGGAAGCTTGAGGCCGCTTTGTCCGGTTCTCTTGTATTCAACAGAGTCGTAGCGGTCTTGCCTTGCACGGTAATCGGCACTCATGATCTCAGCCTAGAGGCGAGTAACCGAGGCGAGTAATAGAGGCGGTGATCGCTGGTAGCTGACAAGGTGCTGGAGCCATGGTTTAGCTCACGAGAAAGACATAAGCTCGGGGTGTCAGAAGATCGAATGGGCCTCCGTCAACGACGACGGATGATGAAAGGAGTTTCGGATGGCATCGACAGTGAATATCGAGAAGACGTGGGTGGCTTCTGGGCCGGCTGGTGCGCTCGGATCGATCCATAGGACCGACGACGGCTACACCTTCAAACTGCTCAGCGACGCGAGCTTCAGGGGCAATTACCCTTCGCTTGAGGTTGTCAAGAGCGCGCTGTACGCCAGCCTGGATCCCGGGTCTGACTGGCCGGAGTTCACCGAGCACTAACGCGGGCTCCAGTCCTCAACCGATCGGATCACGCGCGCCGTGTCCCCAATCTGGACACGGTCTGCGCGTGCTCGTCTGGCCGTCGACAACACTGTCGGCATGACAGATAACATCACTCTCATTGGCTTCGTTGCCACCCCGCCCAAGCACTTCGTCACTGGCGAAGGGCTGCCGATCACCAGCTTTAGGCTGGCCTCCACCCAGCGTCGCTTCGATCGTGCCCAGGGACGGTGGGCAGACGGAGAGACCAACTGGTATACCATCACCGCCTTCCGCCAACTCGCGATGAACGCGGTCAGCTCGGTCAATAAGGGCGACCGCGTCATGGTCTCCGGCAGGCTGCGCATCCGCGGTTGGGAGGCAGGGGATCGCTCCGGTACGAATATTGACGTCGAAGCGGATGCCGTGGGCCACGACCTCAGCTGGGGCACGTCCGCGTTCACGCGCAACGTCATCACGACTCCGGCGGCTTCGCTGCAGGAGGGTGCCGGCAGCAATGGCATAGAACAGGCCGGCGCGGAACAGGCCGACAGGGAACCGAATGACGGTGAACCGACCGACGACGAGCACACCGCGCGTGAAGAGAGATTCCCTTCGGCTGCGAGCCTCGGCTCTGACGAGATGGTCGACAGCAATGCTGTTGCAGTGCCGTTCTAGATCCTGGGCAAAGGCGAGCACGAGTGCGAGCGCAGTGCGCGCCGTCACGGGCGGCCGTGTGGATGAACCATCAGGTTCGCCACCGTAGACTTGCGTCGCGGCTCGCAGGTTGTAGCGAGAGCGTGTGATCCACCCGCGGTCACCAGCAGTTGCCGAGAGGACACCCGATGCGCTGGCCTCGTAGCTCTGCCGTGGTGATCGCAGCGGTCATTGCTGTCTCCGGTGTGGTTGGCTTGGCTGGCTGCTCGCAGGGCAATGTCGTCTCGCCAGCGTCAAGTCCGACCGCGACTGAGCCTTCCGGAACATCTCCGACGGCCGCGGCAACCGCTGCAGCCACTCGCGCCGCTCCGAAGTTCGAGCCTGAGGGGTCGGCGGCAGCCAACAAGCGCTTCTTCGACTCGGTCAACAGCGCTCTGATCACCGCGAATCCCTCTGCTGGTGGCAAGGACGTCATCGACGCGCTCGCCGCTGCGGGTTTCGATAAGGCGAACATGCAGGTTACGCCAGACAAGACGACCATTGGTCGGGCCGCTGACTCTGTACTGTTCTCGGTACGCATCGGTGCCGACTGCCTACTGGGGCAGTTCAGCGGCTCGACCTATACGAGTTCGGTACAGGCAGCGCTCAAGAGTGGTGCCTGCCTCGTCGGGCAGACTCGCCCCATCAACTGGTAGCTACTGCGTTCAGTGCGCCGCGAAGGGTAATGGCGACCCTCCCGTCTTTCGTAGACTAGTCAGCATGGCCGAATACATTTACTCGATGGTGCGCGCCCGCAAGGCGGTCGGCGACAAGCTCATTTTGGACGACGTGACGATGTCGTTCCTGCCCGGAGC
The DNA here is from genome assembly GCA_039924815.1 of Lacisediminihabitans sp. Taxonomy (GTDB): domain Bacteria; phylum Actinomycetota; class Actinomycetes; order Actinomycetales; family Microbacteriaceae; genus Parafrigoribacterium_A. The sequence goes on along the minus strand of JBDTAD010000075.1, from coordinate 1,314 downwards.
CAAGATCGGTGTCGTTGGCCCGAACGGTGCCGGTAAGTCCACCATCCTCAAGATCATGGCTGGGCTCGACACCCCCAGCAACGGTGAGGCCAGACTCAGCCCTGGCTTCAGCGTGGGCATCCTGATGCAGGAGCCACTACTAGACGAGTCCAAGACGGTACTCGAGAACGTGCAAGAGGGCGTAGGACCGATCAAGGCCAAGCTCGATCGCTTCAACGAGGTGTCCCTTGCCATGGGCGAGCCCGACGCTGACTTCGATGCGCTCATGGCCGAGATGGGCTCCCTGCAGGAAGAAATCGACGCCGCAGATGCCTGGGATCTCGATTCCCAACTTGAGCAGGCGATGGATGCGCTGCGAACGCCACCAGGAGACGCTGAAGTGGCTAACCTCTCCGGTGGAGAGAAACGCCGTGTCGCGCTCACCAAGCTTCTGCTGCAGAAGCCAGACCTGCTTTTGCTCGACGAGCCCACTAACCACCTTGATGCCGAGAGCGTGCTCTGGCTCGAGCAGCATCTCTCCCAGTACCCCGGCGCAGTTCTCGCCGTCACTCACGACCGGTACTTCCTCGACCACGTAGCCGAGTGGATCGCCGAGGTAGACCGCGGCAAGCTCTACCCCTACGAGGGTAACTACTCCACCTACCTGGAGAAGAAGGGCGCCAGACTCGAAGTTCAGGGCAAAAAGGATGCCAAGCTCGCCAAGCGACTCGCATCCGAACTCGAGTGGGTGCGCAGCAACGCGAAGGGTCGCCAGGTCAAGTCGAAGGCGCGTTTGGCTCGCTACGAAGAGATGGCGAACGAAGCGGAGAAGACCAGAAAGCTCGACTTCGAAGAGCTTGTGATTCCCGTCGGACCGCGCCTCGGTGCCCAGGTCATCGATGCGAAGAATCTCAAGAAGGGCTTCGACGGCCGCGTCCTCATCGACGGACTCAGCTTTAGCCTTCCGCGCAACGGCATCGTCGGCATCATCGGTCCGAACGGTGTGGGTAAGACCACGCTATTCAAGACGATCGTGGGCATCGAGCCCTTGGATTCCGGTGAACTCAAAATTGGCGACACCGTCGATATTTCCTACGTTGATCAGGACCGTGGCGGCATTGACCCCAACAAGACCCTCTGGGAAGTGGTCTCTGACGGCCAGGACTTCATCCAGGTCGGTAAGACCGAAATCCCGTCGCGCGGGTATGTTTCTCAGTTCGGCTTCAAGGGTCCAGACCAGCAGAAGAAGGCAGGGGTGCTCTCCGGTGGAGAGAAACGCCGTGTCGCGCTCACCAAGCTTCTGCTGCAGAAGCCAGACCTGCTTTTGCTCGACGA
>JBDTAD010000074.1:0-4798 GCA_039924815.1 Lacisediminihabitans sp. | reverse complement strand
GTTGCACGCAGCGGATCCCAGCGGCCGAAGATCACCGCGGCGAGGGCGATGAAGCCCGCGCCCGCCGTCATCTCCTTGTTGAAGGCACCGACAGATCCCAGGGTGAAGTAGGCGCCGCCGAGGCCCGCAATGGCGCCGGCAAGCGAGACATTCCAGAACCGCGTGCGGTTGACGTTGATGCCGACCGTGTCTGCCGCTTGCGGATGCTCACCCGAGGAGCGCAGACGAAGCCCCCACTTGGTGTGGAACAGCCCCCAGTAGACCAGCGCCACCGTCACGTACATGATGTAGCTGATGATGGTCTGCTGGAACAGGACCGGCCCGATGATGGGAATCTGGCTGAGCACCGGAATGTTGATCCGCGGGAATTGTGGCGGGTTATTCAGCGTGGCTGAGTTGGGGCTGAGCAGGGTCGAGTACAGGAAACTGGTGACCCCAGCCACGAGCACGTTCAGCACGACACCGACGATGATCTGGTCGACGAAGTACTGAATCGAGAACGCGGCCAGTACGAAGGAGACGAGCACTCCGGCGATCATCGCGGCAACAAGACCAATGAAGGGCTGGTGGGTGATGGATGCCACAAGGGCGGCCACGAACGCGCCAGCGAGGAGCTGGCCTTCGATTGCAATGTTGACAACACCAACGTGCTCGGAGATGACACCGCTCAGGGCACCAAAGATCAGCGGTGTCGCAAGCCCTACGGTTCCGATGAGGAGGCCGGGAAGCGGAATGGTCTCGCCAGCTCCGGCCCAAGCGAGAAAGCCCACCATGAAGATGAGTGCAAAGACGCTAATCAGCCACAGGGACATCTTGCGCTGTCGCTGCACCAGGTACACCGACAACAGCGTCAGCATCACGAGCACGATGGAGACCACGATACCCGTGGCCCTGGTCGCCAGGTGCAGGCTCGGCAGCTGAATGAAGTCGGCCGAGGTCGAGAGTCTGAAGGTGCTGACAGCGCCCGACACGCGCCCAATCAGCGCGAACAGGATGACCGAAATCAGACTGAAGATCCCCAGAGCGATGGGTGTCTTCCAGCTTTTCACCACGGCTTTCGCCAGAACTACGGTTGTGGCTGCTTTCGCCGGTGAGTCGTTCGTCACAGCGCTCATTTGGTCACCACCATCTTCTTTTTAGCTGCAGCATTTGATGGTTTTCTCAGCTTCGGCAGGGTACTCGGTGATGGGAGCCGGAAGACGGCCCGCACCAGCGGCGGTGCCGCGATGAACAGCACGATGAGTGACTGCAACACGAGCACGATATCGATGGGGATGCCCTCGACGGCCTGCATTGTGAAACCACCAGCTTTGAACGCACCAAACAGGATCGCGGCCCAGAAAGTGCCCCACGCGCGCGAGCGACCGAGCAGAGCGACGGTGATGGCATCGAACCCGATGCCAGCGTCGATACCCGACGTGAATCCGGTGGTGATCACTCCCTGCACCTGATTAGCGCCCGCCATTCCGATCAGCGCACCAGAGATTAACAGGGTGAGTACGTAGACCCTCGGCACATTGATGCCAGCGACGCGCGCGGCCTTCGGATTCTCGCCCACGGCGCGGAAGCGGAATCCGAGGCTGGAACGGTTGAGAATCCACCACACCAGAACGGTGACGGCAATCGCCAGCAGGAACCCGATCGTGAGGTTGTATTGCGGCCCCAAGAGTTTCGGGAAGATCGCGTTCTGGGCCATCGGTGGCGACTTCGGGTTGTTGGATCCCGGCGCCTGGAGCAAGCCGGGGGTGCGCAGAAGGTAACTGAGGAAGTAGAACGCAACGTAGTTGAGCATGATCGTCACGATCACCTCGTGGGCGCCGGTACGCGCCTTGAGCAGACCCGCGAGACCGCCCCACACACCACCCGCGATAATGCCTGCGGCAAGCGCCAGAACAAGGTGGATGCCCGGTGGTAGGTCGAAGGCGAAGCCGACCCAGCCCGCGGCGGCGGCACCGAACAGCATCTGTCCGCGACCACCAATGTTGAACATTCCGGCGCGGAAGCCGAGCGCAACACCCAAGCCCGCCATAGCCAGCGGTGTCGCAAAGCTCAATGTTTCGGTCAGCGGGCGGATGCCGTCAACGAAGTCTGGCCGGTTGAAGTTATAGATCGACCCCTGGAAGAGTGATATGTATGCGCCGGAGACGGCACTCCAGATCGCCGCAAGGGTGTCCATCGGGCGAGCGAAGAAGTATCCGGATGTCTTCTGCACTTCAGGGTCGGTGAATGCAATGAGAAACGCACCCACCACCATCGCCAGCACAACAGCAAGCACGGACATGAGCGCACTACCCGAGGCGATCTCTCGCAGCGCGGTTCCCCAGCGCGATTCCGGCTCGGTGTCCGGCCTCACCGCCGGGCTCTGCCCCGGCTCCAACGTCTCTGCCTGTGCCGCAGCCTGCCCCTGTGAGGGAAGTTGCTGATCAGCCTTCTCGTCGCTCACGCGGCGACTCCTTTCGGTGCGGTGCCATCTGGGCCTGGCATGTCGGCGGGCACTTCGCCCGCCATCATGAGCCCGAGCACCTCTCGCGGTGTGTCACCGGGAACGATGCCGACGATGCCGCCGCGGTACATGACCGCGATGCGGTCGGCGAGCGCGACAACCTCGTCAAGCTCCGTGGAGACGACGATGACCGGGATGCCGGCATCCCTCGTCGCGATGATGCGTTTGTGAACAAACTCGATCGAGCCCACGTCGAGTCCGCGCGTGGGCTGCGCAGCCATGAACAGGCGAAGCTCTCGGCTGAGCTCCCTGGCCAGGACGACCTTCTGCTGGTTCCCTCCCGAGAGTCGACCCGCTAGCGTGTCAATCCCCTGAGTGCGGATGTCGAACTCCTCGACCTTGTTCTCCGCAAACTCCGCAAGACGTCCGAGCTGCAGTCCGCCCCATTTGACAAACGGCTCGCCGACCGAGCGGTCGAGCATGAGGTTCTCGGCGACGGTGAACTCACCAACGAGTCCGTCTTCCTGACGGTCTTCGGGCACGAAACCTACGCCGGCTTCAAGAACCTTGCGCACGCTGAGCCCCAACAGTGGCTTGCCATCCAGCTCGACGCTTCCGCGCACGTGCTCCTGCAACCCCATGATCGCCTCGGTCAACTCGGTCTGGCCGTTACCCTGCACACCGGCAATCGCAAGAACTTCGCCGGATTTCACTTCGAAACTCACGTCGTTGACGACAAGCTGCGAGTGCTGGTCGATGACCGAGAGATTGCGCACAACAAGTGCTGGTTCGCCCGGCTTCTCGGGTCCCTTCTCCAGAATGAGATCGATGGGACGCCCGACCATGAGAGACGCCAACTCCACGTTGGTGGCGGTCGGCGAAGCTTCACCGACGACCTTGCCCAGGCGGATGACCGTGATGCGGTCTGCCACTTCGCGCACCTCGCGCAGCTTGTGGGTGATGAAGACGATCGAGGTGCCAGCCTCTTTCAACTGCCTCATGATCACCATGAGCTCGTCGGTTTCCTGCGGCGTAAGCACGGCGGTTGGTTCGTCGAACACCAGCACCTTCGCATCCCGCGACAGTGCCTTGATGATCTCGACCCGCTGTTGCACACCGACGGGGAGATCCTCGACCAGCGCATCCGGATTCACCTGGAAGCCGAACTGCGCGGAGATTCGATTGACCTGCTCGCGTGCCGCCTTCAGATTGAGCCGACCGCCGAACGTGGTCTGCTCGTGTCCGAGCATGACGTTCTCGGCAACAGTGAAAACGGGAATGAGCATGAAGTGCTGGTGCACCATGCCGATGCCCGCAGCCATCGCGTCGCCTGGGCCCTCAAAGTGCTGCACGACGTCGTCCAGCAAAATCTCGCCCTCGTCTGCCTGGTACAGGCCATAGAGCACGTTCATGAGGGTGGATTTGCCCGCACCATTCTCACCGAGAAGGCAATGGATCTCGCCCGGTTGAACCGTGAGATCAATGTGGTCATTGGCGATGAGAGCGCCAAACCTTTTGGTTATTCCCCGAAGTTCGAGCTTCATGATTCACAATCTATCCGCACGTCGTCGAACGGATCCCACGGGTTTACAGAAACTAGGATCGGGGAGCCCAGCTGGGCTGGGCTCCCCGATCGTGAGTAGAGCGAATTACTTGGGGCTGGAAGGCGACTCGACCTTGATCTTGCCGCTGATGATGTCTGCCTTGATGGAATCCAGTTCCTTCTGGAGGCCCGGGTCAACCTTCGACTCGAACTTGTGGAACGGAGCCATGCCCACTCCACCGTTCGCGAGGGTTCCGACGTACGGGGTGTTATCGAACTTTCCGTCCTTGGCTGCGGTTACGACGCTCTCGACGTCACCGGCCATGTTCTTCATGATCGAGGAGAAGTAGATGTCGTCGTACTTGGGGAAGGTCAGGAACACGTCAGCGTCAGCACCGATGAGTGCGAGGTCCTTGCCGGAGCTGACGATCGCAGCACCGGCGCTCTGGAAGATCGGACCACCAACGGGCAGGATGACATCCGCGTTTGCGTCGATCAGGTTCTGCGCTGCGTTCTGCGCTTCAGTTCCTGCGTCGAAGCCACCGGTGAAGACACCGTTCTGCTTGGCAACGTCCCAGCCGATGACCTTGACGTCCTTGCTCTTCTGCGTGTTGTAGTACGCGGCACCGTCTGCATAGCCATCCATGAAGATAGTAACCGGCGGAATCTGCATGCCACCGAAGGTTCCAATGACGCCCGTCTTGCTGTAGCTGGCTGCGGCATACCCGACGAGGAACGCGGCCTGAGCCGTGTCAGACATGATCGGCTTCACGTTCGGCAGCGTCAGCGCCGTCTTACCGTCGGTGTCCGTC
>JBDTAD010000073.1:0-4514 GCA_039924815.1 Lacisediminihabitans sp. | reverse complement strand
CTGCTGGAGGAGGGATACACGGTCCTCGACCGCAATTGGCGGTGCCAGCAGGGGGAGATCGACATCGTCGCGTTCGACGGAGTCGAGACCGTGTTCGTCGAGGTCAAGACGCGCTCCGGGCTGGCGTTCGGGCATCCGCTCGAGGCCATCACGGTGCAGAAACTTGCTCGCCTGCGCAGGCTCGCTGCCGCTTGGTGCGAGGAACACCCGGGCAACCACGATCGCATCCGAATCGATGCGATCGCGGTGGTCGCGCCGCGGGATGCCGCGCCGCAGATCGAGCACCTGAAGCGGGTGTTCTGATGGCGGTCGGTCGCACGACCGCCGTGGCGCTGCTGGGTCTCGATGGTGCACTCGTCGAGGTGGAGGCAGACCTCTCCGCTAACCTGCCAAGTTTTGTCATCATTGGGCTGCCGGATGCGGCTCTGGGCGAGGCCCGCGACCGGGTTCGTGCCGCGGCGACGAACTCGGGCTGCCCACTGCCGAACCGCAAGCTCACGGTGAACCTGTCGCCAGCTGCGCTGCCTAAGCACGGCTCCGGTTTTGATCTGGCGATCGCGATGGCGGTGCTGGCCGCCGCGGACATGGTGGGTGCTGAATCCGTGCAGCGGGTCGTGCACCTCGGTGAGCTCGGCCTGGACGGCAGGCTGCGCCCGATCAACGGAATCCTCCCAGCGGTACTCGCTGCTTCCCGTGCAGGTGCCCCCATTGTCATGGTGCCGAGCGGCAACGCGGACGAGGCGAGCCTCGTCCCCGGTATCCGTATCGTCGGTGTCGCCTCGCTGAGGGATGCCGCAATTTGGCACGGCGGCAAGTTCGAGCCCGAGCCGGTTGACGCGATCCCGGGGCCGGCGCTTGCTGAGTTGGTGGCGGAAGAGCTAGACCTCTCAGACGTCGTAGGCAACGAGGATGCTGTGGAGGCGATGCTGGTCGCCGCGGCCGGCGGACACCACGTCTTCTTGCTCGGGCCTCCCGGTGCGGGAAAGACGATGCTTGCCGCACGCCTGCCGGGCCTGCTCCCTGACTTGGATGCCGACGCTGCCCTCGAGGTCAGCTCTATTCGTTCGCTTTCTGGCCTGCCCGTTGGCTCCTCCCTGTCTACGCGTCCACCTCTTGAAGCGCCGCATCACACCGCCACTGCAGCCGCCCTTGTTGGGGGTGGTAGCGGCGTCATCCGTCCTGGTGCCGCGGCCCGGGCCTCCCATGGAGTCTTGTTCTTAGACGAGGCCCCCGAATTTGCCTCCGCCGTCCTTGACGCGCTACGTCAGCCGCTTGAATCTGGTGTCATCAGCATCCATCGGGCGAATGCGGTTGCTCACTTCCCCGGTCGGTTCCAGCTAGTTATGGCCGCGAACCCGTGTCCGTGCGGCCAGTACGGTGCTCGCGACTCCGAGTGTGTCTGCCCGCCGAACTCGCGGCGGCGCTACCTCGGGCGCATTTCCGGTCCACTGCTTGACCGGATAGACATCCAGCTGAGGGTCAAGCGGATCACTGCGGCGCAGCTCCGAGTCTCGAATGACTCGTCACGACTCGGTACGGCGCAGGCGCGTTCCCGAGTTCTCGACGCCAGGCGAGCGGCGGCGGAACGGCTCACGGGCACACCGTGGCGGCTCAACTCGCAGGTTCAAGGAGCGTGGTTGCGAGGGGTCGCGAGGCGGCTTAGTCCCGCAACCACTGCATCCATTGACCGCGCCCTCGAGCGCGGCGGCCTCACCATGCGTGGCTACGACCGGGTTTTGCGCTTGAGCTGGACCATCGCGGACCTGGAAGGCAACACATCACCCACCATCGACCACGTCGGTCGCGCACTGTATTTGAGAAGGGCAATGTCATGACAATCTTCGGCCTTAAAGAGGCGGTAGTCGCCCCATTGCTACGAGCGGTGGTTGGCGATGAGCTACCAACCTCCGAACTTCCGGATCGCTTCGCGCGAGCAAGCTGGACCGGAATAGCCGAACCGGGGGATCGAGTTGCCGGCGCGGTTGTTGCGGCGCTGGGAGCTGCGGATGCTCTGACTGCGATCGTCGAACGGTGGCCTGTCGACCGTGTGTCTGCCGCGCTCGCCGCTGCCGATGCCGGGTCAATCGACAGTGATGAGCTTGCCAAAGCGCTGGCGCGGTGGACGCCGAGACTCAAGTCCAGCGCGGTGCTCGTCTTTCTGAGGCAGGCGGCGCGGTACTCCGTGCGGCTTCTCGTTCCCGGTGACCCGGTGTGGCCTGCCGGGCTGGCTGACCTCGGAGAACACGCACCGCTCGCGCTGTGGCTGCGCGGCAACGAGTCAACTCTCGCCACTGCTGGTCGGTCGATCGCGCTGGTGGGCGCGCGTGCTGCTACCGGCTACGGCGAGCACGTGGCGATGGAGGCGTCCGCTGGGTTGGTCGATCGCGGATACACGATCGTGTCGGGTGCCGCCTATGGCATTGACGGGATGGCGCACCGTGCCGCGCTGGCCAGCTCGGGGCAGACAATCGCGTTCCTCGCTGGCGGTGTCGACCGCTTCTATCCGAGCGGCCACGAGGCTCTGCTCACCAGGATTGTAGAAGTTGGAGCAGTAGTTTCCGAGCTGCCGTGCGGCCAACCACCCACCAAGTGGAGATTTTTGCAACGCAACAGGTTAATCGCAGCTGCTAGCACGGCGACAGTGGTGCTTGAAGCAGGATGGCGCTCTGGTTCATTGAACACCGCAGGACACGCAGCCGCGCTGGGGCGGCCCCTCGGCGCTGTACCGGGCCCGGTCACTTCCGCGGCGTCCGCCGGATGCCACCGGTTGATCCGCGACTTCGACGCTCGCTGCGTGACCAACCCTGACGAAATGGCGGAGCTGGCGCCGCTCGATGACGCACTGCTGCAGCTCCCCGAGGGGGAAGGAACCGGCGAACACAGCCAGGCCCATAACCGTGATTCGCAACAGACTCGCGTACTCGACGCCCTCGCGCCGCGTGCCGCGCGGCCGGTAGTCGAGGTAGCGAGGCGCTCTGGCCTCTCCGTTGCCGAAGTGCAGGGCGTTCTTGGCGTCCTGGAATTGGAAGGCACCGCGACCGAGCGCGATGGTGGCTGGGTAGTGGTGAGACGATGAGAATCCGGCGCATCGTCGCGTGTGCGGTTGCGGCAGCGCTCCTCGTTGCACTTGCAGGCTGCGCACATCTGCCGCAAAACGTCCAGAAAAATAATCTCGCTGCAATCGCCAAGCTGCCAGGAATAGTTTCACTTGCAGACGTGCACTTCAGCACAACGTGTGGTGCGCTCTGCTCGGCGGTCTCAGCCACGCTCGTTCTCGACAATTCTCTCTCCCCAGAAGACATCCGTCAGTTGAGAGACCGCATCAGGGATGGGCTGGTCACGAACCACGTGCCCTATGCCGCTCTTGTACTGCGCCAAGGCAGCGCGACAATCCCGCTCGATGCGGAAGACTCTCTTTTCGACCTGTGGGACCGGGCGCGTGCTGACCCACGCTTTGCGGCGGTTGAGCTTGTGCGGGATGAGGATCGTGCGGCCGATGTGCCGGTGTTCCAACTCTCCGTGCACTCGAAGTCGGATCTGGTTGCAGCGCTCGCCGCTGGCATGGAAATGGCACCTCCGAGTATCAGCCTGTCTCTCCGGGTCACCACGATGTCGCACAGCTACAGCGTGCTCGCTAGGGAGGGCGATGACGTTGAAACCTTCGCGGCGGTGACAAGCGAGCTCGAGAAGAATCCAAGCCTGACCGGCTTCACGGTCCGGATGGGTTCCAAGCTGGGCATTAGTCTCGACCTGCCGGCACTTGCGATGGTGCCTGACGTGGTGACGACGATCACAGCAGCGCTCAGCGCGGTCCCGTCTGCAGAGCATCCGTCCTTGCTCATATCAACCCCGGGCACGTTCATTCACATGGATGCATTCACGGAACAAGATCTTCCGGCGGTTGCTGCCGTGTGGGCCATCATTGGCAGCGGCGTGATCCCAGAGAGTATCTCGATACTGCAGGTTGGGGAAGATGGTGCGGTCGAGGTATTCGCGAACACGCTGGAGGATGCGCAAGTACTCAACAGCCTCCTCGAAACGCATCCGAAGTTTCGAGAACTCTCGGAATACGCCGTGTCCGCCAAGACGAAAGATCGTATCCGCACATTCTCCTTTGGGGAGGAGCGACTGCCAGCTGAGCGGTGAGGGCAGCAGGGCGAAACAGACCACGCCGATCAGAGCGGCGAACCCGACTCGCGAGCGTCTAATCCACCACATCCACCGGCGGGGCCTGACGATAGAGGTGTGCACCTGCAACGCGCGATCGAGGACTTCACGGTCTATCTCTCGGCCGAGCGCGGATTCAGCGGCAACACCATCCGGTCGTATCGTGCCGATCTCTGCAGCCTGCATGAGTTTGCCGACACCAACGGTGTGACCGAGGCAGGTGAGCTTTCGCTCGAACTTCTGCGTGACTGGGTCTGGTCTGGATCTCAGGCAGGGCTCTCGAAGTCGACCCTCGCCAGGCGTTCCGCTGCGGTGCGCGGGCTCTCGGCCTGGCTTACACGCGAGGG
>JBDTAD010000072.1:0-1509 GCA_039924815.1 Lacisediminihabitans sp. | reverse complement strand
AGATTTCATCGAATCGGTTCGAAGAAGGAATGGGCAATGGCGACTATTGGCGATGTAGCCAAGCATGCGGGGGTCTCCCGCAGCACTGTCTCCTACGCGCTCAGCGGCAAACGATCGATTTCTTCCGGGACGCGCGAACGCATAAGTGACGCGATCGCTGAGCTGGGTTTCACGCCCAACGCCGGGGCCCGCGCGCTCGCCACCTCGCAGACCATGGTCATCGGCCTGTTCGTGCACTTTTACGAAGACGAATTCTCGCCAGCAATGGTGCAGTACGTTCTGCCGATCTCCGACGCTGCGCGCGAAGCCGGATACGACATTCTGATGGTGACCGAGACCGACGGGCCACAGGCGCTCAGCCGAATCACCGGGTCTGACATGGTTGACGGAATCGTGCTCCTCAACGTCGCGCATCGCGACGAGCGCCTTCCGGTATTGCAAGCCGCGAGGCAGCCGGGTGTGCTCGTGGGTATCCCCGATAAGGCCGAGGGCGTTGACGTCTTTGATTTGGATTTCGAAGAGTCAGGTCGCATCTTGGTCGACCATCTACACGAGCGCGGGCATCGCGACATTATTCTCATCACTCCGCAGCAGCACGTCTTTGAGCGTGGCGGCGCGTACGCCTGGCGGTTCCGCGACGCAGCACTTGAGCGAGCGTCTCGCTACGGCATCCGTGTATTTTCCGTCGATGGCGTGACACAGCAGCCGGGTGTGAACAGGCAAATCAACGAGATCTTGGATGGCCACCCCGAGGCCACCGCCATGATCGTGCACAACGACGCGATAATCGCTGCACTGCCCAGCGTGCTGCATGACAGGGGCGTGAGGGTGCCGGATCAGCTCTCCGTCGTCGGCATTTTTTCTGAAGACTTCGGGCGTTTGTTTTCGTTGCCGTATACGGCAGTCGAGACATCGCCCGACAAACTGGGTCGCTCAGCGGTCCAGGCTCTAGTTCGTCGAATGGTCAACCCCGATACCGCAGGGGAGTACGCCGTCCAACTCGTCGAGCCGCGCATCACGGACCGGGGAAGTACCCAATAACCCCATCGTGCGACGCAGGTTTCGTGCGTCGTTTCATCGAACCGGTTCGACAACTAAACACAATTGCATCCGCGCACCATTCAGAGAGGAATTACCGGTGGAGATCAATCGAAAGTTCAAGGCAGTCGGGGCTGTAGTCCTGGCTGTGGGTATGTCAGTTGCCGCGCTGAGCGGCTGCTCGTCGACGTCTTCGACGAACACCACGAAGGCGAAGGCGAGCTACACGTTCTGGGATCCGTACCCGCAGTACGACGCGAGTTCAGACTGGGCCAAGGTCATCAACAGCTGTGCTGCTGATGCTGGGGTCACCATCAAGCGCAGTGGTTTCGACACGACCGACCTCACGAACAAGGCGTTGCTCGCCGGGCAGCAGAAGAACTCGCCCGACATCCTGCTCATCGACAATCCCGTCATCTCGACCCTGGCCGAGGCCGGCATCCTGACGACCACCGCCGAGAACAAGCTGGT
>JBDTAD010000071.1:0-3069 GCA_039924815.1 Lacisediminihabitans sp. | reverse complement strand
GTGCGATCTCCTGGTGCTGGATCGCCCGGGCTCGCCGGCGCCCAGGGTGGAAAACTCGGGCAGGCAGCCCGGCGAGCCCCCAGAGAGTAACCCTCGTGATGGCCTCTCGCACGATACTGGCTCCCATCTTGGAAACACCAAACTGACGCTCGACAAAGGTGATCGGCACCTCTTCAATGCGCAAGTCCATCCGATAAGCGTGCCACAGCATGTCGATTTGGAAGCAATAGCCCTCGCTCGCGACTGTGGAGAGGTCAATTGCTTTGAGTGCGGAGGCTCGAAATGCCCGGTAACCACCGGTGATGTCGTGAAACGGAAGGCCGAGGGCAACCCGGGCGTAGAGGCTTCCCGCGCGCGAGAGCAGCATTCGTCGCCGCGGCCAGTTCTCGATCTGCCCCCCGGTGACCCAGCGAGAGCCGATCACCAGGTCGGCATGATCCAGTCCCTCGAGAAGGAGGTGAAGTTGCTCCGGCTGGTGGGAGCCATCGCCATCCATCTCCACGAGCACCTCGTAGTTGCGATCGAGTCCCCAAGGGAACCCGGCCTGATATGCCGCGCCAAGTCCCTGCTTTCTCGGACGGTGCAGCACGTGCAGCCGGGACTCGTGAAACGCGAGGTCCTCCGCGAGCGCGCCCGTACCATCCGGTGAGTTGTCATCGACCACCAACAGGTCAACGCTCGGAGTGCTTTTCAGCACACGACCCACCATTGACTCCAGATTCTCCCGCTCGTTGTAGGTCGGGATGATGACGAGCGTCTTATTCATGGTGCCTCTCTGCTTCAGGAGAAGCTCTTGCCAAGTCCGCCGTTGACGGTGCGGTGCACCTCGTGCAGCATCCGAAAGCCCCAACGATTGGAATGATCGTCGTCTTCTTCCATGCTGGTCAAGGCAGCCTGAAATCACGCCCGAATTGGCATCGCAGACGATGAGAGTTCATACAGAATCCCTCAAGGAGCAACACGACAACGGCGGATAAGCGGATCTGCAGCCGGAGGGAGCTAGTACCTTTCTGGCGCGGAATTGCCTGCCACCGGCAGGACCACCGTGACCCGAACGCCACCACTGGCTCGGTTCTCCAAAGCCACAGTGCCGTGAGCCGAAGTGACGATGGCCTTAACGATGGCCAATCCCAGTCCGCCGCCGCCGGCACGCGTGCTGCGGGACTCGTCGGGCCGGGAGAACCGGTCGAAAGCGACGGGGATGAACTCTGGTGGGATACCCGGACCGCTATCGCTCACTGTGAGAGTGAGAGCACCACTGGCCTGTCCGAGGCCTATGCCCACGGTACCGGCTCCATCCAGTGCGGTGATGGCGTTGCTAGTGAGGTTGCTGACCAGACGCCCAAAGTTCTCGGCAGCGAGCGCATACTCGAGAGGTTCGGCGTCATCCGTGATGTCAAAGTCCACCATGATGTTTGTGGATGCTGCCAGCAGCCGAGCACGGTCGACAGAGTTAGCGAGTTCCGCGGCCAGCGTGGCGAAGGAACTCACAGCATCGCGATTCGTCGCCTGCACCTGAGATAGCTCTAAGAGGCCGTTCGCGAGGTTGGAAAGACGTTCGACGGAATGCTCTGCCGCGGTAATCTCCGCTTCAAGGGCTGCAGCATCTCCCCTGGCAAGGTGCGCGAGTTCGAGCTGGGTTTTCAAAATGGCGATGGGAGTGCGCAATTCATGGCTGGCATCCGACACCATTTGGCGCTCGCGCTCCGCAGACAACCGCAGTTGCCGGATGAACTCGTTGAGCGTCGTGGCAAGTGCGGCAAGCTCGTCCTGGGCAGGGCCGACGGCCAGCGGCTCTGTGGAGCCGTGGCTACTGAGCACCTCGGCCTGCTTACGCATCCTCGTCACGGGACGAAGAGCCGCTCCGGTGAGAAGCCAGGAAGCACCACCAAAACCCACGAGCAGAAGAGCCACCGCCACCAGCAGGGCAATGGTGAGCTGGTCGAGCAGAATGGTGAAGGTCTCTTGGTTGCGAGCAGTAACAACATGCCACGTTCCTGCGGTGGTCTTCACCGTCTGGTTGCGAACGAGGTAACTATCATCTCCAATGTTGATCGTCCACACCGTGGAGTCGAGCTTCACTAGACTGCTCAGCCGTTCAAAGAGCGTGTGCGGGAGCGTGTTAACCCGCACCTTTCCGCTCGGGTCCACGACTCCAACGAGTTGCCCGCGGCCCGGCTGGTCGACGGTACCACCGTCGCTGGACCTCAGCGAAGTCTCAAACTGTTGAGCATCGTTGGAGAGCAGCGTTGATGCTGTGCGGTGCAAAATCGAGTCCACCTGAAAACGAAACACAGTGCCGGCCGCCCCGAAGAAGACCGCGGCGATAAGGAGACTCCCCAGCGTGATCCTCCAGCGCACCGATACCCGCGAGAGAGCCGTCACTCGGCCAGCTCCAGCACATAGCCCGCACCGCGAACGGTCACGATCCTCACCCCGGCTTCGACCGGATCAAGTTTGCGGCGAAGGTAGCTCACGTACTGCTCGACGATGTTGTGGTCGATATTCTTCGCAGAGCCCCAGACCTCTTCGAGTATGTCAATCCGGCTGATCGTTGCGCCGAGCTTTGTCGCTAGCAGGCGCAGGAGCGCGAACTCCTTGGGACTCATGGCGATGTGCCGATCTCCGACAGAGACACGCATCGACGCGGAGTCTAAGACGAGTCGACCTACGCTGACTATGAGCTTGCCAACGGTGGCATCCCTGCGCAGCAGCGCGCGGATTCGCGCGGTGAGCTCGACGAAGGCGAAGGGCTTGGTGAGGTAGTCATCCGCACCAGAATCGAGACCGAAGACTCGATCTTCCACGGAGTCCCGCGCGGTGAGTAGGAGTACAGGCATGGTGCTCCCAGAGTCGCGAATGTGCCTGCAGATCTCGAACCCCGACATCCGCGGCAGCATCACGTCAATCGCGGCAAGCGCGAACTCCTCTTTATTCACGGCGATGAGAGCATCGACGCCGTTATCAACCGCAACAACCTCGTACCCCTCCGCGCGCAGGCCGCGCTCGATCAGGCGGCACATTTCTGGGTCGTCCTCGACGATCAGAATCCGCACGATAGCTCCCGAC
>JBDTAD010000070.1:0-4392 GCA_039924815.1 Lacisediminihabitans sp. | reverse complement strand
CCGGCCCCATCCCCCCGTCTGTTCCCTTAACTCAGGCGCACTGCACGTGGCTCGCGCACGTCGCCCGGATGTGCGGGCATCCGCTGTCGGTACCGTGCACATTGCAGGAGTTATGCACGAGAGAATGCCTCAGCGAGGGAGCCCGGACTCGAACACCCGAGGCCGTCGCCCGAGCGACTGCAGGAGTTATGCACAAGACGCGATCTGTCGGATGTCTCCACAGACGTGCTACTCGGCTGCAGCCAGGCGGCCCGCTGCCTTCAGACTCGTTCGATGGACGTGACTCGCGCATTCCCTCCGGCCGTTCGAATCGCGTCTCGGCGGCAACTTCTGCGCCTCGGCATGACGCCGATGGAGCTCACGGATGCAGTTCGCTCGGGCCAGCTTCTGCGCGCGAGGCGTGACCATTACGCTTTGCCTGGAACCGAGCGTGTAGTTCTGGAAGCCGTGCGTATTGGGGGATTAGTGTCGTGCTTGTCCGCAGCCGAGTTACACGGCGTTTGGGTGCCGGATCAACCGTTTACGCACGTCGCGATGGCTCGCGAAGCGTCGAGGATGCGCAGTCCGCGCAACCGCTTCGTGCGCCTCAGCACAGACAATCGTGATGGCTGCGAACTCCACTGGTCGCCGCTGATCGATGCGGATGCTGCAAGCCTCCACAGCGTGGGTGTGCTCGATTCGCTGATCCACATCATCCGCTGCCAACCGCGTGCGATTGCTGTGGCAGCCTTGGACAGCGCGCTCTACGAGGGCAAGATCTCGCTTACGGATCTCGACCGCATCTTTGCCGCGGTTCCTGCAAAGTTTGCTGCCCTGCGCCAGAATATCGATTCCCGGTGCATGTCTGGCATCGAGACAATTGTGCGGCTTCTCTGCCTCGACTTCGGTGTGCGCTGCGTTCCGCAAGTGCACTTCCCGGGAATCGGCACGGTGGATTTCGTTCTCGAAGGATGTGTCGTGGTCGAGACGGATGGCCGCAAAGGGCACGCGAGCGAAAGCGACCAGAAGCGCGATTACGACCGCGACGTGGCACTCGCTGCGCTCGGGTACACCGTTCTGCGGTTCAACTATCGGCAAGTGATGTTCCACCCCGAGCGTGTCATTGCCGCGATCTTCGGGGCTCTGAGGTCGCACTCGCGCTACGTCTCGAGCTGACAACGCGGGTTGTCCTAGCCGCCGCAAGGTCGCGCGTTAACACGTTCCGGTGATGCTCGTCGGTCGTAACTCAGGCAGAAAGCGCGCGGATGCCCGCGGGTGCCCGTCCTTTCAGGCGGATGGCCCGGGGCCAGTCGGACCACGCGCGGTGTGCAGGAGTTATGAAAATCGCGCACGGTTTCGCGCACCGCGGGTGGTTACGCGTGCACACCGATCGCAGCGGGCAACTCAGCGAGGGTGCGGATGATCGGGACGCCGGATGCGCGTGCCGCCATGATCTCCGTCACCGTGGCCGCACCGTGTCGGTCCAGCCAGACTCCGGTGAGGCCGGCACCCGCCGCGCCGATGGCATCTGTGCGCAACCGGTCGCCGACATACGCGGCACGCGATGCCTCGATGCCGAACAGCGAGCAGGCGTGCTCGTAGATGCGGGCATCCGGTTTCGCGTAGCCGAGCTCGCCGGAGGTGACCACGTATTCAAAGAGGGGGAGGAGCCCGAGGCGTTCGATCTTATTAGTCTGAAACGTGAGATCGCCGTTCGTGATGATGCCGAGTCGTACCCCGGCTGAGGCGAGTTCGCTGAGGCAGGCGAGCGCGTCGCCGTACAGCATCCACGCCTTCTCGTACTCTGCAAAGTAGCCGTTGTACCAGGCGTCTGCCTCGCCATCGTCGAGCGTCATGCCGTGCTGCGCCGCAAATCCTTTCGCACGCTCGCGGCGCTGTTCCGTGTAGCTCAGTTCGCCACTCAGGTATCGCCGGTAGTGCTCGTCCTCGAGATGTTGCCAGTGGCGAGCGGCCGAGATTTCATCTTGATCCGCGAAGGGTGTTCCGAGAAGTGCGCGATAGCTGTTAAGGCCGGTGAGTGCGGAGCTGTTGTGTGCGAAGAGCGTGTCATCCAGGTCGAACAGCACAACCGAAAACGCAGGACTCTCGCGCGCGACCGTAGCGTGGTGGTCGATCACGGATGTCATGGCGAGGAATCTCCTGCGTTCTAGGTATCGCCGGTGCTGTAGTGATCCTTCCCCGGATAACGGCATCGTTGACGGGGGAGACTCGCTACCGATCGTATGCCTAGAGCGCGGTTACGGCCGTGATGTGCGCGCGCGGGGGAGCAATCCGATGCGGTCGTACGCCTTGGTCAGAGTCGCGTCCGCAATCTCCGCCGCCCGTTCCGCGTTTCCCGCGAGCACTCGGTCGAGTTCGGCCGGGTCGTCGAGCAGCTCAAGCGTGCGCGCGCGGATCGGCGTGAAGGTCTCGACAGCTACCTCCGCGAGGTCCTTCTTGAGGTCGCCGTAGCCGCGTCCGGCATACTCCTGCTCCAGTGCCTCGACGGTTTTGCCGGCAAGTACGGAGTAGATCGTGAGCAGGTTCGAAACGCCAGGCTTGCTCTCGCGGTCGAAGCGCACGTCGCGGTCGTCATCCGTCACTGCGGACTTGATCTTCTTGGCCGTGAGCTTGGGTTCATCCATCAGCCAGATGATGCCCGATTCGGATGCGGCCGACTTGCTCATCTTGTTCGAGGGCTCCTGCAGGTCATAGATCCGCGCAGTTTTCTTGAGGATGAGCGCCTCGGGAATCGTGAATGTCTGCCCGTAGCGTGAGTTGAAGCGAGTCGCCAGGTCGCGGGTGAGCTCGACGTGCTGCCGCTGGTCGCCACCGACGGGCACCACAACAGCGTCATAGAGCAGGATGTCCGCAGCCATGAGCACGGGGTACGCGAACAGCCCGACCGAGGTCGAATCCGACCCCTGCTTGGCCGACTTGTCCTTGAACTGCGTCATCCGGCTGGCTTCGCCGAATCCGGTGATGGTGTTCAGGACCCAGGCGAGTTCCGGATGCGCCGCCACGTGCGATTGGACGAACAGGGTCGAGGCGGCCGGGTCGATTCCCGCAGCGATGTACTGTGCGGCGGTGCGTCTGGTGTTCTGCCTGAGCAACTCTGGATCCTGCTGAACCGTGATTGCGTGCAGGTCGACGATGCAGAAGATTGCATCGTGGGTGTCCTGCAGCTCCTTCCACTGCAAGAGCGCGCCGATGTAATTGCCCACGTGGAGTGAGTTGGCGGAGGGCTGCATGCCCGAGAACAGGCGCGGTTTACTACTCATGCCCCAATTCTTTCAGTAATCTGCCCACCAAACGCACCGGAGAGAGTCCGCTGCGCTCCTTCGCCGACACCCCACCCCTACACGAGGTAGTCGACGACGACCGGAGCGTGATCCGACCAACGGGTGTCGTATGACGCTTCGCGATCGATCGCATAGTTCTGTACGGTGGCTGCGAGTGCTGGAGTGGCCATGTGGTAGTCGATGCGCCATCCGGTGTCAGTGTCGAAGGCCTGGCCGCGCTGGCTCCACCAGCTGTACGGACCGTCAACCTCGCCCGCCCACTTGCGGCCGACATCGATCCAGCCGAGGTCCGCTCCGTCGTTGTATTGCGGGTCATCTTCTTTACCGAAGAAGCGGTCGAAGTAGGCACGCTCCTCTGGCATGAATCCCGAGCGCTTAACATTGCCACGCCAGTTCTTGATGTCGAGGGTGCGGTGCCCGACGTTCAGGTCGCCGACGATGAGCGACAGCTCGTTGTGCGCCTTGAGCTCTGGCAACCGTCCAACCATTGCGTCAAGAAACTTATACTTCTCGACCTGTTTGGGGGTGTCTGCCTCGCCGGAATTTACGTACGTGCTGACCACCGTGACGAGCTTTCCGCCCACCTCGAAGTCGGCCTCGAGCCAGCGCCCCGCGCTGTCGAAGTCGTCTGCGCCGAGAGCGACCCTATGGATGGATGCCTTAGCCCGGCTGGCGAGGGCGACCCCCGCCCGTCCCTTGGCGGTCGCGGCATCGTGAAGGATGTTCCACTCCGGCCCGAGCAGTCCCTCGAGGTCCTCTGTCGCTGCGCGCACCTCTTGGATGGCGAGGATGTCCACGTCGCGAGCATCGAGCCAGTCCCCCATCCCCTTGCGGTACGCAGCGCGCACGCCGTTGACGTTGACCGAGGCGATTCTTAGCGGTGTTGGCATACCTCAATCCTAAGAGCGACCCCTGTCATGGGTGCGGCGCGGATGGGGTCGAAGCAGCCTCACGATCCAGGGACGTGCCTGGTCTGCAGCTACCTCAGCTTCTGCGCGCGCTGCTTCCTCTTTCTCCTTTTGGATGCGCGCTGCTACGACGGGATCAAGTTCGATCCCGCGGTCAGACACGCTCACCGCGATCCACGCCCCAGAGAAGAGGATCACCTGAC
>JBDTAD010000069.1:0-2200 GCA_039924815.1 Lacisediminihabitans sp. | reverse complement strand
GTCGCGGTCAACAACGACGGCGACAGCAGCGATCTCGGCACCGACCTTGAGCAGTGCCTCGATGGCCGCCAATGGTGAACCACCTGTCGTGGAGGTATCTTCGAGTACGATAACGCGCTTACCCGCGAGGTCGGGGCCTTCAACCTGACGACCGCGGCCGTGATCCTTCGGCTCCTTGCGCACGACGAAGGCGTCGTAGTCGAGTCCGCGAGCGGCACCCTGGTGCAGCACTGCTGAGGCGATCGGGTCGGCTCCCATGGTCATCCCGCCGACGGCGCTGACATCCGCAACATCCGCAATCAGGTCGAGCATCACCTGCCCAATGAGCGGGGCCACCCGGTGGTCAAGGCTCACCTTGCGAAGGTCGACGTAGTACGTCGCCTTCTTGCCACTGGTAAGGGTGAAGTCGCCGTGGAACACGGCCTCCGCCGAGATGTGGGCAATTAGTTGCTGTCGCGCATCCGTCACAGCGGTGATTCTACCGGTCGCACCGCCCCCGCTTGATTTTCATTATTCAGGAGTGTGAGTGACGGATGAGCAGAGTGAGGCTGGTGAGACCAGCCGACGTCACTCCAGCAACAGTGGCACCACGACCTCCTGAATGATGAAAGCCACAACCGGTAGCGTTAGGGCATGCGCGTTGCCACCTGGAATGTGAACTCGATCCGCACCCGCGTCGGCCGCGTCGTTGACTGGCTCGTGCGCGAAGACATTGACGTTCTGGGCATGCAGGAGATCAAGTGCAAGCCAGAGCAGTTTCCGGCCGAAGCCTTCGAGGAGGCCGGCTACGAGGTGCAAGTTCACGGGCTCAATCAGTGGAACGGCGTTGCGTTCGCCAGCCGCCTGCCCATGACGGATGTCGCCACGACGTTCGCCGGAATGCCCGGCTTCCTCAAGGGCCAGGATGGGCCTGACCTTCCCCTCGAAGCCCGCGCAATGGGTATTACCGTAAACGAGGTGCGCCTCTGGAGCCTCTACGTTCCGAACGGCCGAGCGCTCGACGATCCGCACTACGCGTACAAGCTCGCATGGTTGGAGGCGCTGCGCGCCGACACCGCGACGTGGCTGGAGGCGCATCCGGATACGCCGCTCGCGCTCATGGGCGACTGGAATGTCGCTCCCACCGATGCGGATGTCGGCGACCCCACACTCATTCCTGGCGTCTCCACCCACATCTCACCCGCCGAACGCGCGGCGTTCACCGCCTTTGAGGCTGCGGGGCTTGCGGATGTCGTGCGTCCCCTCGTGCCTGAGGGCTTCACCTACTGGGATTACAAGCAGCTTCGATTCCCGCGCAACGAGGGGATGCGTATCGACTTCATCATGGGTTCGAAGCCGTTCGCCGACCTGGTTACTGCCGCGAGCATCCACCGCAACGAGCGCAAGGGCGACGGGCCGAGCGACCACGTTCCCGTTGTCGTCGACCTCGACCTTGAGACCGAAGATGACGACGATCGGCCGATGATCTTCTAGCTCGGTCGGTGAACCCGACCAGTGAGCTCGGTCGCTGAGCCTGACCAGTGAGCTCGGTCGCTGAGCCTGTCGAAGCACCCGCGACGAACTTGCAGCACGCGCCCTTCGACAAGCTCAGGGAACGCAGATCCTCGCGCAACGCATCAATTCCTGCGAGAAGCCGCGTCGTGAGACTTCCGTGCGCAACTATCCGCCGGATTCCACAACCAAAAGGCGTGATCTCCCCGGTAACCTCGAACGTAAGAGCATTTATCCCAGGATCGGAGGTTGAACCATGTCACAGATCACGTCGAACCACTCCTTTGCAGGAGCGCAGGCCATCGTTGGAGAACCCGAGGTTGTCGAAGATGTGGCCAACCACCCCTCCTGGATCGCCCTGAAGGATGCCGCGAGCGCACTCCGGCCTTTGGAAATTCAGGACGGCAGTATCCCCGACGAGACTGCCCACGCGGCAGCCCGGAGCCACGTCGAGACCATCACGACCGAACTCCTGAATTTCCGAAAGCTGTTCCCCCACGACACCGAATACCTTGAGGCGTCCGTCAGGGACTTCGAGCGTTGGGCTTCAGACGACTTCGGCGCGCCGGATTTCTTCGACTCGCTGATGGCGTTTCATCCGGAGCGCAATCGCGTCGATGGTCTGCAGCACGTCGTCATCTTTCCGATGTACACGCAGAACGGCTCGACCGATCGCCTCACCGAGGCCGTGCTGATCGAGGTCATCTGG
>JBDTAD010000068.1:0-2673 GCA_039924815.1 Lacisediminihabitans sp. | reverse complement strand
GCGCCAGTGGAACTCACGGGTAATCGTGGTGCCAGGTCTCGGTCGCGTCACGCGCGGTCCCTACCGCTTTCTCACTCATCCGAACTATCTCGTGGTGATTGCGGAGGGAATCGCACTGCCGCTGGTGCATACCGCGTGGATTACCGCGCTCGTGTTCACAGTGCTGAATGCAATCTTGCTGTTCGGCTTTCGCATCCCCACCGAGGAGCGTGCGCTCGCCGCGCTTGACGAAGTTCATCAGGGCTAAGAGCAGATGAGACAGGATGGTGACCTGCTGGACGTGCTCGTCGTCGGCGGAGGTCCGGTCGGGCTTGCCGCCGCGATCGAGGCACGGATGCGTGGGCTGACGGTCACGGTCGTCGAGCCGCGCGAGGGGTCGGTAGACAAGGCCTGCGGCGAGGGACTGATGCCGGGCGCCGTGACCGCACTGGCCCGGCTGGGGGTGACGCCCGGGGGACACGCGCTGCGAGGCATCCGCTATCTGAGCGCGCACCGACAGGTTGAACACCGCTTCGAGGGCGCCGCAGGGCATGGCTCGGGAACGGGTTCTGCCGCTCTGGAGGGCACTGGATTGGGCGTTCGACGCACCGTGCTGCACTCAGCGCTCGCCGACAGAGCAATGGAACTGGGTGTGCGGTTCGTGACGGCGAAAGTGACCGCGCTTGAGCAGGACGCGGACGGGGTCGTCGCGGCGGGCATCCGGGCTCGCTATCTAATCGGTGCTGACGGTCTGCATTCGACCGTGCGATCACTGCTGGATCTCGAGAGAGCGCCGTCCAGCCATCGGCGCTATGGGATTCGCCAGCATTTTCGAATTCAGCCCTGGAGTGACCTCGTCGAGGTGCACTGGACTGACACGGTCGAGGCGTACGTGACACCTGTCGATGACTGCACTGTCGGGGTTGCGTTGCTCGGTCGGCAGGGAATGGACTACGCGGCGCGTCTCGCGGGCATCCCGGCGCTCGCCTCACGCCTCGCTGGTATCGAGCCCGCGAGCAAGCTGCGGGGGGCCGGGCCGTTCCGACAGCGCGCCTCGCGGCGACGGGTCGGGCGCGTCATGCTCGTCGGAGACTCCTCGGGGTACGTGGATGCGATCACCGGGGAGGGCATCCGCGTGGGACTTGCCCAGGCAGAGGCTGCCGTCACCTGCATCGCGGCGGATGATGTGGCTGGATACGAGCGCGCCTGGGCGCAGCGCACCCGTGACTTTCGACTGCTCACGACCGGACTGGTCGCACTGGCCGGGTCACCGCTGCGGCCCGTCATCGTGCCACTGGCGACGGCGCTGCCAGGGGTCTTCGGCGCCATCGTTGAGCGGCTGGCGCGATAGCGGCGCTTCGCCAGGCTCAGCGACCGGGTCGGCTCAGCGACAGAGCAGACTCAGCGGGCTGAGGCGACCAAGGAGTCGAAGAGGGTGTTGAGGTCTGCATCGACCCGCTGTTCGGCCGGATGCGCGGCGTACCAGTCGATGATTTCCCGCGCGCCCTCGGCGAAGGTCGTGGTTGCGACGAAGTCCGGCACGAGAGCCTTCACCTTGCTGTTGTCGAAAATTACGGAGTGCGCGCGGTCGCCAAGGTGTCCAGCGCCCATTTCCGGGTCAGCTGCGGCAATTGCATCCGACGTCACGTGCACGATGTTCGGTGTCACGCCCAGGGCGGTGCCGAACATGCCAGCGATCTGATCCCAGGTGTTCACCTCGTTCGAGGTAATCTGGAAGGTGTCTCCGACCGCCTTCGGGTGGCCGAGTAGCCCGACGAAGGCCTTCGCGAAGTCGCGGCTGTGGGTGAGAACCCAGAGCGACGTGCCGTCACCGTGCACGACCACTGGCTCGCCTCGACGCATTCGGTCCAGGGCAGTCCAGCCACCATTGAGTGGCAGGCTCGTCTGGTCGTAGGTGTGTGACGGGCGGATGATCGTGGCCGGAAATCCATGCTCGCGGTAGGCACTGACGAGTAGATCTTCGCAGGCGATCTTGTCGCGCGAGTACTGCCAGAACGGGTTACGCAGCGGAGTGGACTCCGTGATCGGCAAATGGCCAACCGGCTTCTGGTACGCGGATGCCGAAGAGATGAAGACGTACTGGCCCGTGCGCCCCTCGAAGAAATCGAGGTCGGCCTGCACGTGATCGGTAGTGAACGCGACGAAGTCGGCCACGACGTCGAAATCGCGGTTACCGAGCGCTGCACGCATCGAGGCTGGATCACGCACGTCCGCTTGTAGCAGTTCTGCTCCAGCGGGCGCGGGGCGCTTATCGCTTTCGCCGCGATTGAGAATGGTGAGGTCGATACCTCGTTCGACCGCGAGGTGACTCGCACCGCTGCTGATCGTGCCGGTACCGCCGATGAAGAGGACTCTGAGTGCGGACATCCTTATACCGTTGCTGCTCAGCTGAGCTTCGTCAAGCTGGAACGAGAATTCGCGGGAGCAGTGGCATCAGCCGAGGAGCAGTGTGCGCAATTCCTCTGTCGTATCCACCCTCGCGATCGCGCCCTCAGCCTCCGCAGTGCTGCCGTAACCCCAGTTGACGAAAATGGTGGGCACGTCGTGCTCTGCCGCGCCGGCGACGTCGTGCTCGCGGTCCCCCACTAAGACGGGCTTCGAAATATCTGCGCCAAGATGGCCCAGGCGCTTCAGGGCCTCTTCTACGACATCCGCCTTTCTGCTGCGTACCTC
>JBDTAD010000067.1:0-6353 GCA_039924815.1 Lacisediminihabitans sp. | reverse complement strand
GAGTCCTCGACCGAGCGAAGGATCCCGTCCCGACTGAAGTCCCAGACGCGCCTCTGTGTCGCGCGCACGGCGAAACCTTGATCGTCCATTGAGTTCGCGCCGTCTTCGTTCGGCACGAGTAGTCGACCCACTTTGGTCGAGATCACATACTCGTCGCGAGGGTGTTCGCGGAGCAATGCGCCGAGCCTGTGTTCCGACAAACCGAGGCCGTAATGCGGCGCGGTATCGAAGTAGCGGATGCCTGCACGCCAGGCCGAGTCAACAGCGGATGCCGCCTCCTCGTCACTGGTGACGCGAAAAAGGTTGCCGAATTGCGCTGCCCCTAGGCCGAGCTCTGTTACTTCGAGCCCGCGCCGCAGTGCGCGTTTCTCCATGTTCTCTCCCATTCAGCGTTCTGCAATCATAGGATAAACATTAGATGTATTTGGGTAAACTACGCGAATGTTTCCCGGATAATCGGCAATTCACGCTAATTGGTCAGTTGAATACTCGTCGGTAGACGCTAGTTGACTCCCTGAGTACCAGTTCCGGCGCCGGATCGGTGATGACGACGTCAGTGATTACACCCGAGTGGATGCGCTCGAACATGGCCGCCATCGATGCCTTGCCCAGTTCGTACAGCGGCATTCTTACCGTCGTCAACGGTGGCCACGTGTTGTCGGCTGTCCAGGCATCATGCAG
Source organism: Lacisediminihabitans sp. (assembly GCA_039924815.1). Classification (GTDB taxonomy): domain Bacteria; phylum Actinomycetota; class Actinomycetes; order Actinomycetales; family Microbacteriaceae; genus Parafrigoribacterium_A. The sequence goes on along the minus strand of JBDTAD010000067.1, from coordinate 5,672 downwards.
GGCGACGATGGAGAGATCCTCCGGCACGCGAATGCCGTGAGCGTGCGCCTCCAGCAGCACGCCGAACGCCGCGTTGATATTAGCGACGACGATCGCGCTGGGCGGTTCGACGAGCGTCGCTAGTTGGCTCAACGCTGCTCGCCCCTGCGCGGACTCGTATCCGAAACCGGTGAGGTACTCAGCAGGAACCGGAAGGCCGGCGTCGGCCATGGCGCCCGCGAAGCCCGTGGCGCGGCGCTGGGCTGAGTCAGTGCTCGCCAGTCCTCCCACGAGCCCAATCCGACGATGACCAAGGGACGCTAGGTGTTGGACAGCAGCAGCGGCACCCGCCTCATCTGGAAGCGTCACGGAGCCGACGCCACCTAAACGTCGCGAATTAACGACAAGCGCCGGAATCTGACTCTGCACCAGAGCCGTGAGGTACGCCGTCGTCATGGAGTCACCAAGCTGCACGATCACGCCATCCACTTTGCTCTGTCCAACGAGGTGCGCTAGCGACTCCGCTTGATGCTGCATACTCTCAGCTCGTGCGAGGAGGACCATGTAGCCGAGTTCCTGCGCACGTTCGTCGATCCCTCGCATGAGTTCGCTGAAGATTGCGTTGGTGACGTCGGGCACGACGAGCGCAATAACGTTGGTGCGCGACAGCTTCAGTGCCCGTGCGGCAAAGTTCGGACGGTAGTCAAGTTCGCGCGCGGCATCTTCGATCCGTCGCCGCGTAGCATCACTGACACGCGAACTCGGAGACTTGCTGAGCACACGAGAGACGGCCGATACAGAGACGCCAGCCCGAGCTGCGACATCGCTCAAGGTGGCCATCGGTTCAGTGTAGATCGGGGACGTCTCGCACAAGCGTGGTCTCGTTCGCGCGCTTGTTGACCAGATAGAGATGGGTGAGGACGAGCACTACCTCCGCACGCTGGTTGGTAATCGTCACGAGTTCGTGCACATACCCGAATCGATCAGGCTGGTGGGGGTGGCCACGTTTTTCGGTGATCTCGGCTTTCACCGTGAGGGTATCGCCAATGAACACGGGGGCAACGAACCGGATGCGATCATAGCCATAGCTCATCGACTGCGGGTTGATATCACCCGCCGTCATGCCGACTCCGAGTGAGAGCACGAGCGTTCCGTGCGCGATCCGCTGGCCAATCGGCTGCGTCTTTGTCCACTCGGCGTCCATGTGGTGCGGGAAGAAGTCGCCGGTCTGGCCCGCGTGAACCACGATGTCGGTCTCGGTAACGGTTCTGCCCGTTGACATGCGCGATTCTCCAAGTTCAATGTCTTCGAAGTAGCGATCGATCGTGTTCATGGGGTTCCGCCAATCAGTACGAAGGTGATGTCATTCATGGTGCGAAGTGCTGCGACCTCGGTTATCTCGCCGCGGAGAGCGCTCGTTACCAAGGGCGACAACGTGTCTTGCAGTTCGATGAAACCGGGATGCCGTGGGCGCAGATACGCAGCCTCGAGTGTCGCCCGAGTGTTGCGAAAGAAGTCGAGCGTGAGCGAGTTGGCCCGATCGTCGTCCCACACGGCACTGTTCCCCGGCTGGCCTCCACCGTCGAAGTAGACGCCGCGCTGAACCGGGGCAGAGGCGAGCCAGAATGCATGATCGATCGCCGCGGAGCGATGTTGCGTTCGGGCGGAGATCGCAATCCCTGCCCCGCCGAGCAATGATCCGCTGACCCCGTTGACACCGGCAGGGATGTCGATGTACCGCAGTCGATTCGCTCGAAAGCCCTCACGCGAGTAGTTCGTGTAGCCAAACAAGAGTGGAGAGTATGCCCAGTGGTCGCCGGTCGCAAGAGTGTCCGCGACCTGGATCGGGTTCAGGGTGAGGTTGTCTTCGGGAACGAGCGAAGCAAGCTCATGCAGCTGGTCAAACGCCGCGAGCCCCTCGGCTTCTGGAAGAAATTCCGCACCGGACAGCATCGGCTCGGCGCCAGCACCGGCAGAGATCGTGATCAAGCTGGAGAACGCGTCTATGGGCTTAGCCGGCCACAGTACCCTGCCCTCACGGGCAAGCTGAATAACCGCTGGCCAATCGCGAGGCGGTTCAGAAATGAGGTCGGGGCGAAAAGCGGCGACCTGCGCGGCGGCATCGATCGCCAGCCCGTACTGATGCTCGGCAGCACGATAGCTCTCGTGAGACCGTCCCACCGACTGGGCTGCCAGCACCGCAAGCTCCTCGTCATGACCGACACCGTCGAGTGGTGCAAACAGTCCCTGTTCGGCGGCGCGCGGAATGTGGGGATGGTCTACCACCAGCAGATCGAAGCGCTCGACCAGGTCTTCGAGCGGATGATCGGCGAAGGCTTGCAACGATCGAGACTCCCAAACAATCTCGACGTCCGGTCGTAGCTCGCGATACGCGACCGCCGCTGCAGCCACGCTTCCATAACCGCGCGCGTGCTCCCAGGTAATACCTCTCAGGACCGCGGTCATGGGCGAGCCGGGGGTGCGAACTCGGCACGAATGCAATCGGTGTGCTCACCGAGGCGGGGCGCGGGGCGCGAGGAAGTGACGGGCACTCCATCGATTCTCAGCGGGCTGCGAGTCGTTGTCAGCGTCACGGGCGCGGCACCGTTCAGAGGCGTGCGCGTCACCTGCTGAGTCATCGCTATGGCGGCGAAGCCCTCGTGCTCGACGAGTTGCTCAAGGGTCAGCACCGGCGCACACCAGACATCCGCGGCATCCAGCAGCTCGAGCCAGTGCTCTGTCGTGTTCGTGGCGAACCGTGCGGCCAGCAACTCGGCGATGCGCTCTTCATTACTCCACCAGGCCGCCTCATCCACCATCTGGGTGAGCTCGTCGATTTCGAGCAGCGTGCCCAAGACGGGAATCGGATTCATGGCGAGGGCAAGGTAACCAGTGCTGGTCGGATAGGTACCGTACGGCGCAGGCAGGAACGCATTGGCTGAGTGCTCTCCCTTGCGCTCGACTGTGACGGCGGCGTCATTGAGGTGGGTGCTGAGGAGTTCGACCTGCAGATCCAGCATGGCTTCGAGAAGACTGGTCTGCACGTATCCCCCGACGCCAGTCCGGAAGCGGCGCACCAGAAGAGCCGTCACCCCCTGCGCGATGTGGCAGCTCATCAGGTGATCCGCGATCGAGAGCCCCACCGGCACCGGGCCGTCGCCAGCAGAGCCGCTCAACCAGGTCATCCCCGACACAGACTGTGCGAGAAGGTCCTGTCCTGGCCGATCTCTCCACGGCCCTGAGTCGCCGTAGCCCGTCGCGCTGGCGTAGACAATCGACGAATTGAATTTGCTCACCGATTCATAGTCGAGGCCGATTCGTTCCATAACGCCGGGGCGAAAATTCTGGATAACGACATCTGCTTTCGATACCAGGTGTCTGACCCAGGCGAGATCCTCCGCGTTCTTTAAGTCAGCGGTGACACTCTCCTTGTTGCGATTCATGGCGTGGAACGAGATCGTGTCCCCGTCTGCGGACTTTCCGGCGAACGCGAGCGTGCGCCCAATATCCCCGATCCCAGGGCGCTCGATTTTGATAACACGGGCGCCGAGGTCTGCGAGTCGCATGGCCGCGACCGGGCCAGCGAGAAACTGACTAAAGTCGAGAACCAGAATTCCCTCGAGAGGTCGGTTCTTCTCAACATTCATCGGATGGCCTTCTTTTTCAGGATGAAGCAGCGCAGCAGCAAATCTCGAGCTTTAAGCCAGTTTCGCGCCGTAATTCTTTAGCTCAATCGTTTGATCACTGTAAGGGAAAGGTTCGCCCGGGGCAAGAGCGCCATAAACCTCTGGCGCACCACATTCGCTCCAAGCGGTGCACAATGGTGTTACTGCATTATTCATCCGATCAATTGAGGAGCACCGTCAGTGTTGACAGCCAGTTACGTGGGCGACCATTCCATTGCCATCCGAGAAGCAACCCCCGTGCCACCACTGCCTGGGCAGGTGCAGATTGCGGTCGCGTACACGGGGCTCTGCGGCACTGACCTGCACATCCTTCATGGCAATATGGACACCCGCGTGAAGACTCCGCTCGTCTTCGGGCACGAAATGAGTGGCACGATCTCGTCGCTGGGCGAGGGCGTCGACGGGTGGGCAGTCGGAGATGCAGTCACTGTGATGCCACTCGAATGGGACGGCACCTGCCCCGCGTGCCTGGCCGGCAATCAGCACATTTGCCAGAACCTGAACTTCATCGGCATCGACTCCCCCGGAGCGCTCCAAGGATTGTGGAATGTGCCCGCGGATGTCCTCGTCGCCTTGCCCGCAGGTTTGCGACTCGACCACGCAGCGCTGGTTGAGCCAACTGCGGTTGCAGTGCATGACGTCCGGCGCGGGGAGGTCCACGAGGGTGACCACGTGGTCGTCATCGGCGGAGGCCCCATCGGCGTACTCATCGCAACTGTTGCGCGCGAGTCCGGCGGGAAGGTTGTTGTGATCGAACTGGACCAGAATCGGCGCGCCCAGATTGGCGCGCTCGGATTCGAAACCCTCGACCCACGTGAAGTCGACCAGGTCGCTTGGGTCACCGACTGGACCGGTGGGGCAGGCGCAGACGTGGTCTTCGAAGTCTCGGGTGCGGGAGCCGCGGTTCTAGCCGCGACGGACCTCGCGAAGGTGCGCGGCACTCTCGTCGTCGTTGCGATTCATCCGACCCCTCGGGAGATCAATCTTCAGAGGTTGTTCTGGCGAGAGCTCACGATTCGAGGTGCTCGGGTATACCAGCGAGTGGATTTCGAAAAAGCTGTTGAACTTCTTGATCGCGGCGTCATTCCCGCTGACCTTCTGATCACGAAGATCGTTCCGCTGTCGCAAACTCAGGATGCCTTCGCCGACCTCGAAAACGGTCGAGCGATGAAGATTCTCGTCGACGTTCGGGGACAGGCATGACTGCCTCGTTCGACCTGACCGGTCGCCTCGCGGTAGTGACCGGTGCGCGGCGGGGAATCGGCTTTGCCATGGCCGAGGGTCTCGCGGCGGCCGGTGCAGACATCATCGGCGTTAGCGCCACCATGGAGGCGAGTGGTAGCGCGATTGAGGAAGCTGTGCTCGCTCACGGCCGCCGATTTACCGGTATCGCCTGCGATTTCGCGGATCGCGCGGCCGTCGTGCGTCTCGCCGAGCGGCTTGCTGGGCACGACGTCGACATTCTGGTGAATAACGCCGGAACGATCGAGCGGGCGCCTGCCGCCGTACACCCGCTGGAACTCTGGGACAGAGTGCTTGAGGTTAATCTGTCAAGCCAGTTCGTCTTGACGCAGGCGATCGGAGCTTCGATGATCGCGCGCGGCTACGGCAAGATCATCTTCACCGCGTCCCTGCTCAGCTTCCAAGGTGGAATCAACGTTCCGGGCTATGCGGCTGCAAAATCTGGAATTGCGGGGCTTACGAAGGCGCTCTCGAACGAGTGGGTTTCCCAGGGAATCACGGTCAACGCGATCGCCCCCGGCTACATCGCGACCGATAATACCCAAGCGCTTCAAGATGATCCGGACCGTTCGCGCTCTATTCTGGACCGCATCCCGGCCGGGCGCTGGGGTAAGGCGAGCGATCTGGCCGGTGCAACCGTCTTTCTGGCGTCATCAGCGTCGGATTACGTTTCGGGCATAACGCTCCCGGTGGACGGTGGCTGGCTGGGTAGGTAGATAGCAAGCCCGGCCTTGATCGAGCCGTAAAGTGACGACTATGTTTACA
>JBDTAD010000066.1:0-2146 GCA_039924815.1 Lacisediminihabitans sp. | reverse complement strand
CGGGTTTGCGTGGGGTGAAGCTTTTCGTCACGCCGCGCGAGAAAAATGACCCCAATCACTACCACGGCAGTAACGAGCAGCGGTATCCACACAAGAGAAACGCTTGCAGAGACCCCCAGAACTGCAGTCCCCGCCGTGAAAGTTCCGCCAAGGGAGAGCCCCACTATCTGTGCCGGAAGCAACAGCGCCCAGGACCAGTCGACTGGAACACCGGAGAGGGACAGCAGCGTTAGCGCAACGAGCAACATCGTCACGACCCACGCCACCGCATAGGCCAGTGCGCCGCCAACCGCGGAAGCAATCCAGCGATCGGGCTCAATCGACGTGAATACGCTCACCGCACGTGACTTGGACGTTGCGCTTTCTGGTTGAGGCAACGTTTCCTGCAAGGAAGGGGCACCCGTCTGATCCGACACGACAGAGGAAGGGACCTGAACATCCGTGTTCTCCGAGGGTTCGCGGACCTCCGAGGACTGGACGTCGGTTGACGCTCCACATTCTGGGCAGAACTTTGCAGTCGCTACCGATGCACCACAATTAACGCAGTATTTCACTTCAATCCCCCGATATACCGGTTCCGCTCGAACCGCTCACCGAAGCTTACACGAGAATTACTTCCCTATGGCATGGTGACTGGAACGTTAGTGGTTCTCGGGGAAGCCGAGGTTGATGCCGCCGTGCGACGGGTCGAGCCAGCGTCTCGTGACCGCCTTCTCCTGAGTGAAGAAGCGCACGCCATCCGTGCCGTACGCCTTCGTGTCGCCAAACATCGAGTCCTTCCAGCCGCCGAACGAGTGGTACGCCACTGGCACCGGAATCGGCACGTTGATGCCGATCATGCCCACCTGAATCTCACGCTGGAACTTGCGAGCGGCCCCACCGTCGTTGGTGAAGATCGCCGTGCCATTGCCGTAAGGGCCGCTGTTGATCAACTCGATGCCCTCGTCGAAGGTCGACACTCGGATAACCGAGAGTAGCGGGCCGAAGATCTCGTCAACGTAGACCTTGGATGAGACGGGCACGCGGTCGAACAGGGTCGGTCCGAGCCAGAACCCGTCTGCGTCGCCGTCAGCTCGTCCATCACGACCGTCGACAACAATGGTTGCTCCGTCGGTGGCGGCGAGGTCGATATAACCCGAGACCTTGTCGCGGTGCTCCTTCGTGATGAGCGGGCCGAGGTCGCAGGAGCGCAGGCCGTCGCCGAAGACGAGGCCGGACATCCGCTCGGCAATCTTCGCGACCAACTCGTCTGCGATGGAGTCGACGGCGACGAGCACGCTGATCGCCATGCAACGCTCACCCGCGGAGCCGAAGCCCGCGTTGACCGCGGCATCTGCCGCGAGGTCGAGGTCGGCATCCGGAAGCACCAACATGTGGTTCTTCGCTCCGCCAAGTGCCTGCACGCGCTTGCCGTGCTTCGCCGATTGCTCGTAGATGTAGCGGGCAATCGGGGTGGACCCCACGAAAGAGATGGATTCCACATCCGGGTGTTCGATCAGCGCGTCGACAGCAACCTTGTCACCGTGCACCACATTGAAAACACCGTCAGGTAGGCCCGCCTCGGTGAAGAGTTCGGCCATCCAGTTGGCAGCGGACGGGTCCTTCTCCGAGGGCTTCAGGATGACGGCATTGCCTGCGGCGACCGCGAGCGGGAAGAACCACAGCGGCACCATCGCCGGAAAGTTGAACGGGCTGATGATCGCAACGACACCGAGCGGCTCGCGGGTCGTGTAGACGTCGACACCGGTCGAAACGTTCTCGCTGTACTCGCCCTTCATCAGGCTCGGGATGCCGCAGGCCAGCTCGACGACCTCGAGGCCGCGCGCGACCTCGCCCATCGCATCCGAGAGCACCTTGCCGTGCTCGGCAGTGAGAATGCGGGCCAGCTCTTCGGACCGCTCGTTGAGTAGTTCGCGGAATTTAAAGATGATCCGCTGCCGCTTAGCCAGCGACGTTTCTGCCCAGGCGGGGAACGCGGCTTTGGCAGCAGCGACAGCGACGTCCATGTCGCCAACCGTGGCCAGGCGCACCTCCTTCTGCACGGTGCCACGGGCGGGGTTGTAAACCGGTGAAGTGCGCGTCGATTCGCCTTCGAACGACGCGCCTGAGAGCCAATGATTCAGGATGTCCATGGCGCCATGCTATC
>JBDTAD010000065.1:0-4158 GCA_039924815.1 Lacisediminihabitans sp. | reverse complement strand
TGCGTTCCGATCCCTCTTCCCCGCCACGCAGACAAGGTCGACAGGAACACGATCCAGCCCTGATCGTGGGCGGCGCGTGCCACCGCCGCACCGATCACCTCGTCTCCGTTCACCGCAACGACGGCGTGATCTTTTTGACACGAGGCGAGCACCTCAGACAGCGCGTATACCGGCTCTGCCCCGGATTCCTTGAGCCCCTCCCAGAGATGCAGGATGCCGTCGAGGTCATCCGACTGAAAGTCGCGCACCCGCCACGTCGTCATCTCTCGCGCCTTTCGCCGGTCATCGCAGCCAGCATCGCGGCTCGAATCATCCATTCCCGCCAGCCCTCCCGTGTGAGAAGCAGGCAGGTCGAATGCCCAAGTTATGCGGAAAGGGTGACCTCGGGCGCTTTCAGCCGGGAGAAAGACCACCCATTTTTACGATGCACGCAAGATCACGAGTGGAATCTGCGGATCGACATCACCGGTTACCGCCACGATGGCCGCCGTGAGCTCCGCCCATGCCTTCGGATGCGCAGAACGATATTGATCGAGCACGTCGCTGGCCTCATCCAGACCGAGCACCCTCGCGAGCGCCGGAACACGGCGACGGGTTCCAATACTGATGTGACACTGCGGGTTCACGACAAGATTGCGAAACCACTGGGCCTTATCGCCAAACCCGGATGCCACGATCACCTCATCCTTGCCACGGCGCACCACCGTCTCAAGCACGACGTAACGCGGTTCGCCCGAGACTCGCCCGACATGTTCCAACAGCAGCAGTCTGCCCGCGAACAGAAACCCGAGGCCAGCGCGAAACAGCCCGATTGGCGCGCGCACGATCCAGCGAGTCTTCAGGATGCGTGCGCCCAGTGCTCCTGCCATACGCACCACCCTTACGAATGCATCATTCGTTGAAACGAACTCCCCCGCGTCCGCACGGAACTACTTCAGCGCGCGGTTTCATCCGACGCAAGAGATAACGCTACTCCGTCGAGGATGTCGTGCTCGCTGGCGGTCACGAACTCTAGAGGTCGCCCAGCCGCGGCAGTGGCATCCGCAATCCGCTTCAAGATCGTTGACCAGATCACGGCTCCGCTGGCAATGACATCGACTCGGCCCGGATCCATGTACGGCAGTGCCGCCCTCTCGGGACGGGGCATGCGGCTGAGTGCGTCGCAAGAGCGAAGCAGGTCGGCTAGCGGTAGTCGACTGCCGCTAATGACATCCGGGTCGTAGGAGCTGAGGCCGAGAGCGTGTGCGGTGACCGTGGTAACCGTGCCCGCTACTCCGATAACCTCGGTCGCCTTCGCCACATCGACAGTGGCATTGGCTGTATCGAATGCCACATTGACGTCGCGTCGGATGCTCGCCAGCTCGGTCTCCAGCGGTGGGTCGTTGTGCACGTTGCGCTCGGTCAAGCGCACGCTTCCGACATCCATCGAATACGCGGATTCTGGGGCACTGTCGCCGAGCACTAACTCGGTGGATCCGCCACCTAGGTCGATGATCAGATGCTGCTTCGACGCCGGGCTAACACCCGTTTTCGCGAGCGCGGTGAGTGCACCACGAAACGACAGCGCAGCCTCCTCGGTGCCCGGGATGACTTCGGCAGGCACGCCCAGAATCTCGCGAACTGCGTCGGTGAACTCCAGCCGGTTGGAAGCATCCCGCGTCGCGGACGTCGCCACAAATCGGATGCGCTCGGCCCCGTGTTCGCGGATCAGCTCGGCATAATTTCTGGTCGCCGCGATGGTGCGCTCAAGAGCGCCCTCGCTGAACCGGCCGGTGCGGTCAACGCCCTCCCCCAACCGCACCATCTCGCGCGTGCGCACCAGGTCGCGCAGACCGCCGTGCCCATCCAGATCGGCGATGAGAAGGCGAATCGAGTTGGTTCCACAGTCGATAGCGGCAACGCGGGTCATTCGGGGCTCCTCAGGCTCAGTAGCTACTGTGAGGCTACCGTTGCTCGGAGCCTACGGTCGCTGCTCGGACGAAAAGGATGACTCGGCCAATGCCAATGGCAGTGCCATCGCGCCTCGGCGCTCCGAAACCGGTGTCGCCTCACCACAAACGAAGGGTGCTCCGAGTCCGTTACCAGCGCGGGGAGCGGCACGTCCTCATCGTTGAAGCTGAACATCGAACTTCAGCTGCCTTGATCTAACAACGTGCAGGGCTCAATCCCAATCGAGATATTCCTCGATGATGACGGCGGTTTCCATAGGGTGCGTCACCGGGAACAGGTGATCCGCCCCGTCGATGCTCGTGATGCTCACGCGCTCGGGTGCGAGTTCCTGCAGCTTCTCGCCGTTCGCCGGCGGGGTGGTCGCATCATCCATTGCCTGGATGATCAACACGGGGATCACCGGGGCGAGCGGAATTGGCTCATCCTCGACTCCGAGCAGCAGCAGACCATTCACCCGTTCGACATGCTCGGCGGCGAACCTTCGTGCCAGAGTGCCACCGGATCCGTGCCCGCCGATCCAGGTGTGATCGAGGCCAAGATGGTCGATCACCGCGAGAGTGTCGTCCACGCGCTCGCCCGCTCGCTCGTCGACCGGCAACTCAGCCTCCTTCGATTCGCCGCTGGGGCCGACCCGGACAACGTGAAAGCCCGCTTCCTTCGCCAGATAGTGCGCGACGACTCCCAGGCGATCTGAATCAAGAGCAAGATCCGCGATCAAGACCAGCGACACGGGGCCGTCGCCCTCTTCGACGTACGGTACCGCGCGGCCTTCTGGCTCAAAAACACGCTCCGCCATGATTGTCACTGATCCTCTGTGTCGTCGGTTTCCATGGGCACGATCAGTTGTTGAAGCGGGGACTCGACCACGTTACTTCACAGAGCAACCTGCGGCCAAAAGCCGATCAGACCCTCACCACGCGCGTCCGCGCAGGTCGATAACTCCGGCCGGTAACTGAGTCACCCTTGAGTTGATCGGCAGGATCAGAAGAGGTAGACCGGGGTGTTGTTCTGCAGCATGTCCGCTGCGCCCGACGAATCGCTCTGTAGCGGAAATACGATGCCATCCGCACGACGCATAGAAAGGCACAACTTCTTCCCGGCATCCGAGGTATCCGAAGTCAATACCACCGACCTCGGCCATCGAAGTCTTCGCTCGCGCCATAAGTTCGGAGCCCAGCCGATCGCCGCGTGCCTTCTTGGAAATCAGCACGCCGCCAACACCGGCGATCGTGATCTGCGTGTCGCCAACGCCGATGACGCGACGCGCCCAACCAACGTGTCCGATCACATCCTCATCTACGCGTGCGACGAGATGGACGTCATGCGGTGCATAGCCGTAGGGCTGATCCGGATTCCATTTTCCGAAGTCGCGGAGGTACTCGTCGTCGAAAAGCCTCGTAAGCGCTTCGATGTTCCTCGTCGTGAGCGCAGTGTGCCCAATTGCCTCAATGACAATGTGCCGTTCGTGCTGAGCGTTGAACTTGGACAATTCTGTCACGCAACCTTCAGCGGAGTGATGGACTCAATGCGACCGCGCAACACTCGGCGCTCGATGCGCAGTTCGTAGTGCGACTGCAGGTTCATCCAAAACGCCTCCGATGTACCGAAGTACTTCGCCAGCCGGATCGCAGTATTAGCGGTGATGCCGCGCTTGCGGTGCACGATCTCATTGATGCGACGCGGCGGCACTCCAATCGACACGGCCAGTTTGTTCTGAGTGATTCCAAAACCCTCGATGAAGTCTTCCATCAGGATCTCCCCGGGATGGATCGGCGCGATCAGGTCGTTGTCAGTGATAATCGACGAGTTCGACATCTTCCGCTCCTCTCCTCTGTGCATACAAAGCACATCCACCATTGGGCGTTCACACGGATGCTGTGCTGGCCCTTGCGATCTCCCGACAGCCTCTCCAACCAATTACCCGGCGGGATCCGAAGATCTTCCACACCCTTGGCCGCGTGAATCAATTCCAACTTTCGCAAAGCAACCCGCTGCACTGTGCGATCGATCGCTTTGACGTACTGCTCATCCCAGATGTGTTAAGTGACCTTGTCTCTGAACCATGTGATCACGAGCCCAGCGCATAACGCATGACGTTAATAACGCTAGACGTTATATTAAACGTCACCGAACTACCATCCCTCCCGAGAGGCGCGCGCCGTACGTCCGCACCCCTACCGCCGTGGTGCTTAGGCTGGCGGTATGGCG
>JBDTAD010000064.1:0-1640 GCA_039924815.1 Lacisediminihabitans sp. | reverse complement strand
TCGAGACCAAGGGCGGCATGATGACCAAGCTCATCGAGCGCAACACGGCCATCCCCACCAAGCGCAGTGAGACCTTCACCACCGCAGACGACAACCAGCCGTCGGTGGCCATCCAGGTGTTCCAGGGTGAGCGTGAGTTCACTCGGGACAACAAGCCGCTCGGAACCTTCGAGCTGACCGGTATCGCGCCGGCACCGCGTGGGGTCCCGCAGGTTGAGGTCACCTTCGACATCGACGCCAACGGCATCGTGCACGTGTCTGCCAAGGACAAGGGCACCGGCAAGGAGCAGTCGATGACCATCACCGGTGGCTCCTCGCTGGCGAAGGAAGACATCGAGCGCATGGTGCGCGAGGGCGAAGAGCACGCTGCAGAAGACAAGAAGCGTCGTGAAGAGGCCGAAACTCACAACACGGCCGAGCAACTCGCCTACCAAACCGACAAGCTCATCAAGGACAATGCAGACAAGCTGCCTGACGACGTGAAGAACGACGTACAGGCGGATGTCGACGCCCTGAAGACCGCGCTCGCCGGAGACGATGTGGATGCGGTGAAGACCGCCTTCGACAAGCTCAGCGAAAGCCAGCAGAAGCTCGGCGAAGCGATCTACGCTAACCAGGGCGGCGAGGACGCCGGTGAAGAAACACCGGCGGACGGCCCCACCGAAGAGACTGCGGCCGATGACGAGGACATCGTTGACGCCGAAGTGGTGGACGACGAGCCAGAAGACAAGAAATAAGGACAATGGCTAACAAGAAGAAGCCGGAAGACTTCGACCCCGAGTCGGGAGCAGCAGCTCCCGGCTCGGGGAGCCCCGCAGAGAGCGAAGAGCTTATTGAGGCCGAGGGACCGGATGTCGAAACATCCTTCACCGACCTTGATCTCGAGTTCCTGAAGGGCGGAGCCGAGCCCGACCTGGCTGCGGAGCGCCTTGCCGATCTGCAGCGGCTGCAGGCCGAGTACGTCAACTACCGCAAGCGAGTCGAGCGTGACCGTGAGGCCAATCGCGAGCTCGTCATTGCCGAAGTGATCGGCGGATTGTTCCCCGCGCTCGACGACCTGAGGCTCGCAGAGCTCCACGGCGACCTCGAGGAAGGGCCTATGTCGATCATCGCGCAGAAGCTGAGGGCGGGGCTCGAGAAGTTCGGCCTCACCGTCGTGGGCGAGAAGGGCGAGGAATTCGACCCGCACATCCACGAGGCACTCATGCAGTTGCCGAATCCGGATGTCACGACCGAGGTTGTGGCTGACGTGATCCAGCCCGGATACAAAATTGGCGATCGGCTGCTTCGCGCAGCAAAGGTTGCCGTGTCCGTGCCCGCGGAGAAGTAACCGCCCGTGGCAAGCCAGGATTGGTTCGATAAGGACTTCTACAAGGTGCTCGGTGTGCCGAAAGATATTTCGGCGGCAGACCTGAAGAAGAGCTATCGCAAGCTCGCCCGCAAGTATCACCCGGACTCCAACCCGGGGGATGCCGCTGCCGAAGCGAAGTTCAAAGAGATCAGCGAAGCACATGCCGTGCTCTCCGATCCCGAACAGCGCAAAGAGTACGACCAGATGCGTGCGATGGGTGCCGGAGCGCCCCGTTTCACCGCGGGCGGTGGCGGACAGTCCGGTGGCTTTGAAGACGTCTTCGGAGGGA
>JBDTAD010000063.1:0-4494 GCA_039924815.1 Lacisediminihabitans sp. | reverse complement strand
GGGGGTACGAGTCGTGGTTGCTGAGACCTACGCGGCCATGCTCAATGCCGGGATCACGCCGGTAGTCTACGAATACGGCAGCCTAGGGTGCTCCGGCGATCTTGCGCCGCTCGCGCACTGCGCCTTGGCCCTCATGGGCGAAGGAGAAGTGCGGGACGCTGAGGGCATTCTGCGCCCGGCAGCTGAGGCGCTCGCGGCAGCACATATCGCCCCGGTCGAACTGCGTGAGAAGGAGGGCCTCGCCCTCATCAACGGCACGGATGGCATGCTCGGCATGCTCGTCCTGGCGATCACCGATCTGCGCGCACTGGTGACCACGGCTGACCTCGCCGCTGCGATGAGCGTCGAGGGGCTCACCGGCACCGACGCTGTCTTCGCGGCCGATCTGCAGGAGCTGCGGCCGCATCCCGGTCAGCGCGACTCCGCAACCAACATGCGTGCGGTGCTCGCTGGCTCGCCGATGCTCTCTCAGCCGAAGGGCTTCACGCGGGTGCAGGATGCGTACTCGCTGCGCTGCGCGCCGCAGGTACACGGCGCGGTGCGTGACACGATCGAGCATGCAGCGACGGTCGCGGGCCGAGAACTCGCTTCGGCGATCGACAACCCGGTCGTCACGAAGGATGGCCGGGTCGAGTCAAACGGAAACTTCCACGGAGCCCCGGTCGGCTACGTTCTCGACTTCCTTGCCATCGTGACCGCGGATCTGGCGAGCATGAGCGAGCGCCGGACCGACCGTTTCCTCGACGCTAACCGCAGCCACGGCCTCAATGCCTTCCTCGCGGATGACCCCGGCGTTGACTCCGGCCACATGATCGCCCAGTACACCCAAGCTGGGATCGTGAGCGAGCTCAAGAGGCTCGCCGCTCCCGCCAGCGTCGACTCGATTCCGTCTTCCGCGATGCAGGAGGATCACGTCTCCATGGGCTGGAGCGCGGCGCGCAAGCTCCGCAAATCTATCGACGGGCTGAGCCGCGTCATTGCCATTGAGCTGCTCACCTCGACTCGCGCGATGGACCTTCGCGCTCCGGTCGAACCAGGGCCCGTGTCGTCCGCAGTGAGGGCGAGGATGCGGCAGGACGTTGAGGGACCGGGTACCGACCGCTACCTGGCACCCGAGATCGCTGCCGCCCACCGTTTGGTCCTGGACGGGTCGCTGCTCGCGGCCGCGGCATCCGTTGTTTCTAAAGCAGGAGGAGAACTCGTATGACCACCAACACCAGCGGGCCACGTCCGGTTCGCGCCTTTCGCGGCAACACTCTCAACACGCTCGGTTGGCAGCAGGAAGCAGTTCTTCGCATGCTGCAGAACAACCTCGACCCTGAAGTCGCGGAGCATCCCGATGAACTCGTCGTGTATGGCGGTACAGGCAAGGCGGTGCGCAACTGGGAGAGCTTCGATGCGATAGTGCGCACGTTGAAGACCCTCAAAAACGATGAAACGATGCTCGTACAGTCGGGTAAACCCGTGGGTGTCTTGCGCACACACGAGTGGGCGCCGCGGGTGCTCATCGCCAACGCGAACCTCGTGGGCGACTGGGCCAATTGGGACGAGTTTCGAAGGCTTGATCAGCTCGGGCTCACGATGTACGGACAGATGACCGCTGGGTCATGGATCTACATCGGAACTCAGGGCATCTTGCAAGGCACGTACGAGACGTTCTCGGCTGTCGCTAACAAGCGGTTCGGTGGCACTCTCGCAGGGACGATCACCCTCACCGGTGGGCTTGGCGGGATGGGGGGCGCCCAGCCACTCGCGGTCACCATGAATGATGGAGTCGCGATCTGCGTCGATGTTGACCAGTCCCGCATCGACCGTCGCATTGAGCACCGCTACCTAGACGTTGAAGCAACCTCGATCGAGCACGCACTCGAGCTCGCCTACGCGGCGCGCGACAAGAGGGAGCCGCTCAGTATCGGATTGCTCGGCAACGCTGCTGAAGTGTTCCCGCGCATGCTCGCGATGAGCGCGCAGCTCGACATCGTCACAGACCAAACCAGCGCGCATGACCCTCTGGCCTACCTTCCGGTTGAGTACAGCTTCGAGGAATGGGCCGGTGCCCGCGACGCGGATCCAGCTGGATTCGTGGAGAAGTCGCGCCAATCGATGCGCACGCAGGTTGAGGCGATGGTCGGCTTTCAGCAGGCTGGTGCCGAGGTATTCGACTACGGCAACAACATCCGCACGGAGGCAAAGACGGCGGGATTCGAGGATGCGTTTGCCTTCCCCGGATTCGTTCCGGCCTACATTCGGCCCCTGTTTGAACTCGGCAAGGGCCCGTTCCGTTGGGCTGCGCTCAGCGGCGACCCTGCCGATATTGCAGCGACAGACAGGGCGATTCTTGAGCTCTTCCCCGAGAACAAGTCGCTTGCGAAATGGATAAAGATGGCGGGAGAGCGAGTGCACTTCCAAGGCTTGCCCGCGCGAATCTGCTGGCTGGGATACGGCGAGCGCGATCGTGCCGGACTCAAGTTCAATGAGATGGTGGCCTCCGGCGAAATCTCCGCACCGATCGTGATTGGCCGTGATCACCTGGACTCTGGCTCAGTCGCGTCGCCCTACCGCGAGACGGAGGCGATGAAAGACGGCTCGGATGCGATCGCGGACTGGCCGCTGCTCAATGCCTTGGTGAACGCGTCCTCTGGCGCCACCTGGGTGTCGATTCATCACGGCGGTGGCGTGGGCATCGGCCGATCCATCCACGCGGGGCAAGTGACTGTCGCCGACGGAACAGAACTGGCGGCACAGAAGCTTGCTAGGGTCCTCAGCAACGATCCTGGGATGGGTGTGATCCGCCACGTTGATGCCGGATACGACGATGCGATCGAGTTTGCTGGGGAGCATGGTGTGCGTGTACCGATGACCGAGGGCGACTGATGGCGCTCTCCCACGACCCACTCTGGCCCCGAGCTGGAAACTGGCCGACTCCGTTCCCTGAGTCCACCCCGCTCCCTGAGCTTGTCGAAGGGCGCGCCACCAAACGCCTAGATCTCGCCCTGCTCGGCATCCCAACCTGGCGCACCTCCATCACTCCTGGCGGAGCTGGTACAACGCCAGCGGCGGTTCGTAAGGCCCTCAATTACTACAGCGAGTTCTGGCCGCTGGACCGATCCGCGAGCCGTCCACCAGACGAGCACGCGCTTCGGGCAGAGGATTGGGGCGACGCCGAAGAGCCCGATGGTACGGAGGGCGAGTCGAGAGCGATTGCTGCTGCTGCGGCCGCAGCGCGTACAGCAACGCTCCTCGTCGTTCTCGGGGGAGACAACGCCGCGACGGTTCCTGCGGCTCTCGGAACCTGGGGCGATCGCATCAGCACTGCGGGTCTCGTCACCGTCGACGCCCATCACGATCTCCGTGACGGCATCAGTAACGGCTCCCCGGTGCGCAGGCTGGTTGAGGCAGGACTGGACGGGCGGCGCGTCGTGCAGATCGGCATAGCCGACTTTGCCAACTCGGCCGAGTATGCGCGGAGGGCCGCCGACTATGGCATTACCGTCATCCATCGGGACGAACTCTCTCGCAGACCGATGGCGGATGCCATGGCAGAGGGCCTGGAAATCGCGGGCTCTGCGGGTGGTCCGATCCATGTCGACCTCGACGTCGACGTGTGTGACCGCTCGGTGGTTCCGGCGTGTCCAGCCGCGCTCCCGGGGGGAATCTCGGCTTACGAACTGCGCGCTGCGGCTCGAGTTGCTGGGTCACAGCGACTCGTAGAGTCCGTCGATCTCACCGAGGTCGACGCTTCCACAGACACCCAGGATGGCAGGACGGTCAGGCTCGTGGCACTCTGCGTGCTCGAGCTCGCCGCTGCGGTGAGGATGCGCCAGTGAGGACGCGACAGTGAGGATGCGACAGTGAGGATGCGCCAGTGAGGACGCGACAGTGAGGATGCGACAGTGACAACCACTCTGATCGACAACATCGGTCTCCTGGTCACCAACAACCCAGCGATGGGCGAGCTCACCGCGGAACGAAGCGACGCCGCGGTGGTGATCGACGACGGCAAGATCGTCTGGGTTGGAGATGCGCACGGGGCGCCGGATGCCGACGAACGCATCGACGTCGACGGGCGCTGCGTCATTCCCGGCTTCGTCGACAGTCACAGCCACGTGGTCTTCGCCGGCGACCGCTCGGAGGAGTTTGAGCACCGGATGTCGGGCCACCCGTATAAGGCCGGAGGCATTCGCAGCACGGTCGCTGCGACCCGGGCTGCCAGTGACGAAACGCTGTTCCAGAACGCGTCACGCTTGGTCGCCGAAATGTTGGCCCAGGGTACGACCACCGTGGAGATCAAGAGTGGTTACGGGCTGACCACACAGGACGAGCTGCGCCAGCTTAAGGTCGCGGGCAGGCTCACCCCAGAAACGACATTTCTGGGCGCTCACGTGGTCCCCCAGGAGTTTGAGGGTGACCCTGCGGCGTATGTCGACCTCGTGACCGGTGACATGCTCGACGCCTGCGCACCACATGCTAAATGGGTCGATGTCTTCTGCGAGG
>JBDTAD010000062.1:0-3810 GCA_039924815.1 Lacisediminihabitans sp. | reverse complement strand
TCGAACCAATGACGACCGCCGAGGGCATCGCGGCGTTCACCCCATTCCAGCGACTCGTGCTCAGGATGCTCAAACGCACCCATTTCGTGAGACTGCTCGCCGCCTAGAAACCGAGTGTCGGAGTACTGTCCGGTGACTCACTTTTCGCCCCCAAACAGGGAACAGTTCGTCACTCGGCAGGACGGGTGCCGAGGCCCGTTCCACCGCGCTCTTCGAGCCCGATTCAAGTAACTTGTGCACTTGGGGGCGCCCGCAGGGGAACCTCAAGTGACACAGCATCCCTAGGCAGATCCATACCGAGGTAATGCGACTTCGCCCGTCTGCGACTACTCAACGCGCTTCCAGTGAGAGTAGGATTTAGTCCTACTGAGCTTGGAGCGATCATGCGAACAACGCGGCAATTAAGCATCACCCTCCCTAACGAGATGGCCGACGCACTACGTAAGCGAGTGGATTCTGGCGCATACGCGAGCGAGAGTGAAGTTATTCGAGACGGGCTACGCACTCTATTCGCCCGCGACCAGGCGCTGGAGTCTTGGCTCCACACAGAAGTCGTAACCGCTTACGACGCGTTAAAGGCTGATCCCACTGCGGGGGTGAGCGTCGACGAGGTGCGTTCACGACTGTCAGCGAAGTACTCCAAGCAGCAGTGACCCACTACCTGGTTGCATTCCGCGCCGAAGCACTTTAACAGCTTGAGGAGCTTTACGACTTCATCGCCGGCGCAGGCTCGCCCGGCAACGCTGCAGGCTACACCGAGTCGATCGTCTCGTTTTGTGAAAGCCTTGCCGACTTCCCGTTCCGTGGGTCATCGCGTGATGATCTCCGCCCGGGACTGCGAACAATCGGGTACAGGAAACGTGTCGTCATCGCATACGCAGTACTGAACGAGACCATCGCGATTGTTGGCATCTTCTACGGCGGGCGTGACCACGAGCGCTTGCTCACCACGGGCGAATAAGCGGTCAAAGGGTGAGGTGATCATCTGAGCCCAATCGTCCAACAGGCAGTTGGACAATCGCGCCGTCGCCATGCCCGCAAGCCGAACCGTAAACGGACGTATGCGTGCAGCGATTGCGTCAGGGGCCATCAACGAGTCTCTGGATCGTCTCTGCCAGCCATTCACGGAGTTGAGTTCCGTCGCCCAACTGGTCGCGGAGAACGCGGTAGCGGCTGGAAACCCCGAGAGCAAAGACGTCAACGGCGGCGCCCCTCGCTACCGCATCCTCCTCGCTGAACCCGTAGTCGCGCAGCTGTTGCGTGAACGGCTCGAGAGATTCTTGGTCAAGAAAGCGCGCAAGCACCTCGGCAGACTCGGGACGTTCACCGGATGCGCGCAAGAGGATAAGTAACGGGTCTTCATCGTCGCGGCGGGTCCACCGACTGAGCATGCTGTCGGCCATCCTCGCGCCGAGCGACTCCCTCGGACCATCGAAGGCGTTTGCGAGTTGCAGGTGCACTTCTGTTGCGGCGAGAAAGAGACCCTCCTTTCCGCCGAAGTACCGGGTGATGAGGTTTGGCGAGACACCTGCGCTGGTCGCGATTGAACGAACGGTGGTGGCGGCATAGCCACGAACGGCGAACTCGCTTCGTGCAGCCGCCAGGATCTGGGAACGCGTTAATGTGGCATCCCGCGATCGTCTTGCGCGTTCTTCGACGTCATCCACTCACACAGGCTATCCGGAATGTGATCAGTCGTATACATAATGTGTATGCTCATACACATCGCGAGGAATCCCCCCTATCGAAAGCAGATCTGATGAGTCACCGCCCACCCCGCACGCTGGACTCCGATCTCGACGACTTGGCGATGCGACTGCGGTCGCGTCACCGGGTGCGGCTTCCCGCGGGCGTCGGGTGGGATCGAGGAACCGACGAGGACTACCTGGCGGAGCTTGCCGACTACTGGGCGCACGAATTCGACTGGCAGGTCGTCGAAGCTCCGATCCTTGCGCAACCGTGGGAAAGCGTGGGAGAAGGCAACACCGCATTGCGCGTGATCCACCAGCGCGCGATGGATGCCGCAGCGCCGGTTGTTGTGCTTCTCCACGGCTGGCCGGACTCCGTACTTCGTTTTGCGCGGTTGCTTCCTCTGTTGACCGATCTCACCGTCGTCGTTCCCGCGCTCCCGGGGTTCCCGTTCGCTCATCCGCTCATCGAAAAGGGGATGTCAGTAGTTCGCATGGCCGAACTAATCGCCTCAGCTATGGGCGAACTCGGCTATTCGCGCTACACAGTTTCGGCCGGCGACGTTGGCGCAGACGTGGCCGAACACCTGGCGGTTGCATATCCCGAGCGGGTATCGTCCCTGCACCTGACGAACGTTTCGCCTCTGCACGCGGTGTTTGCCGACCCATCGGACGGCACTCCCGAGGAGCAGGCATACCTCGCGACGGTTGCGAAGTGGCAGCGTGCAGAGGGCGGATACATCGCCGAGCAGTCCTCGAAGCCCCACACTCTCGCCGCGGGCCTCGGCGATTCGCCAATCGGGCTCGCTGCCTGGATTGTAGAGAAACTCCGCAGTTGGTCCGACTGTGGTGGCGACGTGGAGGCCGCGTTCTCAAAGCAGGATCTACTGACCTGGATCTGCGCGTACTGGACGACCGGCACCATTGGCACCTCGTTCTCTCCGTACGTCGAGTTTGCGATGCCCGCGTCCGGCGTGGGAACGCCCACCTTCATCAGCGCCTTCGCGCACGATACTAAGCCGGCGCCGCGCGCGTTCATCGAGCGCTACGTGAATCTGCAAGGGTTCGCCGAGCACCCCCACGGCGGCCACTTCGCCTCCTGGGAGCAGCCAGCCGAGTATGCGGAAGACCTCCGAGCGGCGATCACACTCGGAAATTAGGGCAGGCTTTGCGCTCCGTGCCGGCCAGATCCAGATCATCGCTAGCTTTGCCGCCAGAGTTCATCGCTTACATTCAGGGACAGGCAGTACGACCATAGTGGATGGCCTTCGTCGCTTCATCCTGCCCGGTGGGCGGACGACCACCGGGCGGCATTTGACCGTGCTCCCTAAGACGCATTCGAGGATGGTTTTCGACTTCGACGGGTGCCCGTATGGGAACCTTGGATGACACGGCGACGGCAAGTGGACCCTCAGGTGGGAGGGATGGCAGCTGTGCGGTCAGCCTCGGCTTGGTGGCGTCGAAGGAGAGTGAGGGCTTCGACGATGCCCTGTTCCGTGTCGGTCATATTGACAACGTGTCGTTGGCCGTCGCGCTCGTCATCCCAAGGCACATAATCGGCAGCCAGCACCTGGTCCCAAGTCGGTACGAACTGCCCCTCCATATCTGGTTGTCGGGCGGTGACGCGGCGGCGGTGCTCACGGGTGTCCGGGATTACCGTCTCGAGCCACACAAGTTGAGCGCGCTGCGACAATGGCCTCCAGCCTGCACGCGCCTCGGGCACGGGATTGACGGCGTCAACGACGACCGAGGTTCCCAGTTCCAGCGTGGCGGACGCTATCTCATGTGCGACCACGTAACCGACCGGTCCAACCGGATAGTGGGCCAAACCGCAACGCACCACCGCAGTCTCGATGGCATCGATGCGCAGGTAAGCGGCGTGCAGTGTGCCGGCCAGCCGACGCGCGAGCGTCGTTTTGCCGGTTCCGAGTCGGCCGGCGAGAATCACAAGAAGCACCTCTGAGGTTATCGGAACATGATAGAACGCCTGATTCGTTTACGCAGCGGGCGCCGGTTGGTGACTTCACATCCGCGGGCGCTCACTTCCACTGCCTGACAACCGCACGATCGATGGGTGATTTACCTCCGATGCCGGTGTGGGGTCTGTGGTGATTAGCAGTGG
>JBDTAD010000061.1:0-5933 GCA_039924815.1 Lacisediminihabitans sp. | reverse complement strand
CAGTGAAGAAGAACTGCTGGGGCGTGCTCGCGACCTCTCCTACCCGGCCGGCGCCACGGTATTGAACCCTGGCTTTTCCGCACTGGTCGAGTCTGCACGACTGGGTGTCGCTGAGGTTCGGGAATGGAATTATCTGCGTAGCGATGGCACGACCATCCCGATCGAGCTCTCCGTTACGCCTAGGTTGGACAAGTCTGGCGAGATTGTCGGCTATCTCTTCGTCGCCTATGACCAGACGAAGGCCCGCGAGGTCGCGAGGCTCAAGGACGAATTTGTCGGCTTGATCTCTCACGAGTTGCGAACTCCGCTGAGCTCGATCCTCGGTTACCTTGAATTGTTACGTGATGACGAGGACGCGCCGCTCTCGGAGAGTCAGCTTCGCTACCTGGGTGTGGCCGAGCGCAACGCCCACCGACTACTGCGTCTCGTAGGCGACTTGCTGTTCACCGCGCAGGTCGAATCCGGAAAATTTCATCTCGACCAGAAACAGCAGGATCTGGCTCCGATCATCCTTGCTTCGGTCGAATCTGCCCGACCGGTCGCGACAGCCGCCGGTATCACTCTCCACACCGAGGTGGTGGAGGGTCTCATCGTCAACGGTGACTCCGTGCGTATCGGTCAGGCCTGTGACAACCTGATCTCCAACGCGATCAAATTCACCCCGAGTGGTGGGTCGGTCACCCTCGGCCTCAGCCAGGTGGGGACGGATGTGTTAATCACAGTCAAAGACACCGGGATGGGCATCGCGGCATCCGAACTCGACAAGCTGTTCTCGCGCTTCTTCCGCGCGTCGACAGCCACTCGCAATGCGGTGCCCGGCGTAGGACTGGGCCTGGTCATCACGAGAGCGATCATTCGTGCTCATGGTGGTGACATGGCAGTGACGAGCGAAGAAGGCGTCTTCACTTGCTTCAGCATGACGCTTCCGTTGGTTGAACATGCCAACGTTCTGCAGGGTGTTAGCAGAAATTCCTGAAATCAGTACCGCAGTGCGCCAGCACCCGCACGAAGCATAAGAATTGCGCCACCCTGGCGCTGCGTGAGCTAGATGTTCGCCAGCTGCGCCGAGGCGAGTTCGAGGAGTTCGCGTTTCTTGCAAAAAGCAAAGCGCACGAGCGAGCCGTATTCGCTGGCATGAGCGGACTTCACGAACGCCGTGACCGGAATGGCCACGACCCCGGCGAGCTCCGGCAGCCTGCGACAGAACGTTGCGGCATCCGAAAAGCCCAATGGGGCGGCATCGGCAATGATGAAGTAGGAGCCTCGAGGCTGAGAGACCGTGAAACCGGCGCTCTGCAGCCCGGCTGAGAGCAGATCGCGCTTGCCTTCGAGTATCGCGGCGGTCTGTGTGAAGTAGTCGTCGGGTAGACCGAGCCCCACGGCGATCGCCGGCTGGAATGGTGCGCCGTTGACATAGCTCAAATATTGCTTAACCGCGAGGATGGACTGCAGAAGTTCGCGCGGTGCGGTGAGCCATCCGATTTTCCACCCGGTTGTACTGAAGGTCTTTCCGCCGCTTGAGATCGTCACCGTGCGCTCTGTAGCGCCGGGAAGCGTCGCGATGGGGATGTGCCGCGCGCCATAGACAAGGTGCTCGTACACCTCATCCGTCACGATAATCGCGTCGTGGCGATGGGCCAGCTCGACGATAAGTTCGAGTGTCTCGCGACCGAGAACCGTGCCGGTCGGGTTGTGTGGGTTATTGATCAGGATTATGCGCGTGCGATCGGTGACGGTTCTCGCCAGCTCATCGTGGTCGGGCTGGAAGTCCGGAGCGCGCAGAGCGACGGTGCGGTGCACGCCGCGGCTGAGGGCGATCATGGCTGCGTATGAGTCGTAGTACGGCTCGAAGGTGACGATCTCGTCCCCTTCGTTAACGAGCGCCAGGATGGTCGCGGCGAGTGCCTCGGTCGCCCCCGTGGTCACGAGCACCTCCTGATCGGGATCGACCGTGAGTCCGTAGAACCGGCGCTGGTGCTCCGCGATTGCTTGCCGCAGCACGGGCATCCCGATCCCTGGTGGGTACTGGTTGATGCCGTCGCTGATCGCCTGTCTGGCTGCTTCCAGGACCTCGGTGGGGCCATCCTCGTCAGGAAAGCCCTGCCCAAGATTGATGGCACCGGTGGAAGAGGCGAGCGCAGACATCTCTGCGAAGATTGTGGGTTTTAGGCTGCCATCGTCGCCAAGCAGCCCCGCCCCTCGCGCCGTGCGCTCCCAGCCGCCCGAGATGCTCATCCTTCTGCCCGCACTGTCATCGTCACCTCTTCAACTTAGCCCGGCCTTCGCGGTCCGTCATCGTGTGGCAGGTAAGTTTGTCGCATGGCTTCTCCCTGGTCCCTCTCCGGCGCGCTGCGCGGAATGTTCGCCCGCAAGACGATCGACGACGACACCTGGAGTGACCTCGAAGACGCACTCATCTCCGCCGATTTCGGCTCTGACCTCACGGATGACCTGGTCACTGAACTGCGCGCAAACGTCGCTCGGTTCAAGACCACCGACCCGGCAGACCTGAAGCGGATGCTGCGCGAAATCCTTGAGGAGCGTCTGGCCAGGCTCGATCCCACCTTGCACCTCAGCGACCGACCGGCTGTCGTACTCGTCGTCGGGGTGAACGGGGTCGGCAAGACCACGACGATCGGCAAGTTCGCTAAGTTCCTCACCGGCTATGGCCGCACTGTCATCGTCGGCGCAGCAGATACCTTCCGTGCGGCGGCTGTAGAACAGTTGGCGACGTGGGCCGAACGCGGCGGCGCTGCGATTCAGAAGCCGCAGCAGCAGGGGCAGGATCCGGCATCCGTCGCTTTTCAGACCGTGGAGCGGGCACAGCTCGAGGGAATCGAGATCGTGCTTATCGACACAGCGGGGCGGCTGCAGACCAAGAGTGGTCTCATGGACGAACTTTCTAAGATCCGCAGAGTGGTCGAGAAACAGACGACGATCGCGGAGGTGCTGCTTGTGCTTGACGCCACCACGGGTCAGAACGGGCTCGCGCAGGCCGAGGCGTTCGTCGAGCACGCGGGAGTGACAGGGCTCGTGCTCACCAAACTCGATGGCTCGGCCAAAGGCGGCTTCGTGCTCGCCGTGCAGGAGAAGACGGGCATCCCCATTAAGCTCGTCGGCCAAGGCGAGGCTATCGGTGACCTCACCGGCTTCACCCCCCACGTCTTTGTGCAGGGCCTGCTCGACTAGCGTCCCCGCGAGCCCCCTGCCTCAACCCCGGTCCCTGAGCCTGTCGAAGAACGTTCCACGCCTACAATTCTGCGTGCGCGCGGCTCAGCTCCAGATAGTGCCTGGCGTTGTTGCGCACACGCTCGACCTCTTCTTCGGTAAGCTCCCGCCGCACCTTCGCTGGAACACCGGCTACGAGTGATCTCGGTGGGATGATCGTGCCTTCGAGCACGACGGAACCCGCCGCGACTAGCGACCCGGTTCCGATCACGGCATGGTTCAGCACGGTCGCGCTCATGCCAATAAGGCAGTCGTCCTCAACAGTGCAGCCGTGAAGCACGGCGGAGTGCCCGACGCTCACGCCGCGTCCGACGGTGGTGGGGACTCCCTCGTCACAGTGGATCGAGACGTTGTCCTGAATATTGCTGCCGTCGCCTATGGTGATCGAGTCGACATCCGCTCGCAGCACAGAACCGTAGAAGACACTCGCGTTTTTGCCGAGTGTTACCCGGCCGATCAGAGTGGCGTTCGGGGCGACCCAGGCTGAACTGGCGATTGCGGGGGAGTTCCCATCAAAGGGAAGTAAGTACGAAGAAGTGGCCATGCGGTCACCATACCTGTGCAGCACCTAATCTGCGCTGGTGCCGAGACCTAACGGCTTCTGCGTCGAGCACGGCGTGCAGCCAGTTTCGCAAAGAAGCCGGGCCGCTTTTGTGAGCCGTCTGCGGTGGGTGCGGCGCTCGAGGCTGCGGGCACAAAGTTGGTCCAGCCACATTTCTCGCAGACACAGACGTATGGATGCACGGCCAGACCCACGCCGTAGTGTGGATTGGGCCTGACCTGCATCCAGTTTCCACAGTCCGGGCAGGCGTACGCGCGGTCCGTTCGTGCCGGCGCTACCGGACGACGGGCGCTCACGCTCTGACTGATGGTTCTGTGACTTTCGCGGAGAGCGGCCGTGCAGCATGCACTGCAACCGCACAAAGTTGTTCCACGCCTACCCCCGCTGACAATTTTATACGGAGCACGGTTTAAGCTGTACGTACCATGGCCACTTTTGGAAATCTGACCGACCGCCTCGCCGAGACCTTCAAGAATCTCCGCGGAAAAGGCAAGCTGAGCCCAGCGGATGTCGATGGCACTGTCCGCGAGATCCGTCGCGCTCTGCTCGATGCCGACGTCGCCCTAGAGGTAGTGAAGGAGTTCACGGGCCGCGTGCGTGAGCGTGCTCTCGGTGACGAAGTATCCAAGGCGTTGAACCCTGCGCAGCAGGTGGTGCAGATCGTCAACGACGAACTCATCACGATCCTCGGTGGCGAAGCCAGACGCATCCAGTTTGCAAAGAATCCGCCGACCGTCATCATGCTCGCGGGTCTCCAGGGTGCTGGAAAGACCACCCTCGCCGGCAAGCTCGCGAAGTGGTTGGCCTCCGAGAACCACACGCCGCTTCTGGTCGCAGCGGACCTTCAGCGGCCGAATGCTGTCACACAGTTGCAAGTCGTGGGGGAGCAGGCTGGCGTTCCGGTATTCGCGCCGGAGCCTGGCAATGGCAAGGGCAACCCGGTCAAGGTCGCCAAGGACGCGCTTAAGTTTGCGCGCGACAAGCAATACGACACTGTCATCGTGGACACGGCTGGTCGTCTTGGTGTCGATTCAGAACTCATGAAGCAGGCCGCCGACATCCGCAAGGCCGTCGATCCGGACGAGGTGCTGTTCGTCATTGACGCGATGATCGGACAGGATGCCGTAGCCACGGCCAAGGCCTTTCAAGACGGTGTTGACTTCACCGGTGTTGTGCTCACCAAGCTCGACGGTGACGCTCGCGGTGGTGCGGCACTTTCTGTGGCCTCCATCACGGGGCGCCCTATTATGTTCGCTTCCACGGGAGAGGGGCTCGACGACTTTGAGCCGTTCCACCCCGATCGCATGGCCAGCCGCATCCTTGACCTCGGTGACATCCTCACCCTCATCGAGCAGGCACAAAAGACCTTCGACGAGGAAGAACAGCGCAAGGTCGCTGAGAAGTTCGCAACCGACAGCTTTACTCTCGAAGACTTCCTCAGCCAGATGCAACAGCTCAAGAACATGGGCTCGATCAAGAGCATGCTTGGGATGTTGCCTGGCGCCAAGGGGATGCGTCAGCAGCTCGAGAATTTCGATGAGTCTGAAATCACCCGCACCGAGGCAATTATCCAGTCGATGACCCTGCAGGAACGGCGTCAGTCCAAGGTGCTCAATGGCTCACGCCGAGTGCGTATTGCCAACGGCTCGGGCACAACGGTCCCCGAGGTGAACGCGCTCGTGAACCGCTTCGAGCAAGCGGCGAAGATGATGAAGACGGTCGCCAAGGGTGGTATGCCGCAGGTGCCAGGCATGGGCCCCATCCCCGGGGCTGGCTTCGGCGGAGGCCGCGGTAAGCAGCAGCAAAAGAAAAAGGGCTCGAAGTCGGGTAACCCGGCGAAGCGCGCCGCCGAAAACGCTGCGCTCGCAGCGGGTACCAAGTCGGTAGCATCCGGCGGCGGCTCGGGCTTCGGCCTCGGCGGCAAGAAGGGGGCACCACCAACGGAAGAAGAGCTCGCAGCCCTGCAGAAGATGCTCGGTCGCTAAAGCGGGGCGGTTCAAGAGAGGGCGACACGCTCGGATATAACCGGTACGATGCTGGGAGATCGCCCGCCCGCTGATGCATGGACGAACCACTCGGATTCGCACAGGCAGTGCCCGCAAGTGTCTCGTCGTCAATGTGGTTGGCCCGAATTACGAGTCGA
>JBDTAD010000060.1:0-7565 GCA_039924815.1 Lacisediminihabitans sp. | reverse complement strand
GTGGCGCAGCTGCTGATCCTGACACCCGCAGTTGACAACGACGTTCTGCCGGCGCTCGCACTGCTCAGTCATCGCGTGCGCCAAATTCCAGCCGAACCAGCCTCTCTCGTCAGGGCTCCGAGTTGCGACCTCATCTTCGTGGATGCCCGCACAGACCTTGTCAGCGCAAAGTCCCTGTGCAAGATCCTCACCACCACCGGCATCGCCGTGCCGCTGCTGCTCGTCCTCACAGAAGGCGGACTCACGGGTGTGAGCGCGGACTGGGGAATCGACGATGTGATTCTCGAAACGGCCGGGCCCGCAGAGGTGGATGCCCGCATCCGCCTGGCCCTGAGTCGCAACAGCGAAGAGCACGCGAGCACCAAGATCAGCGCCTCGGGCGTCGTCATCGACGAGGCCAGCTACTCGGCAAAGGTGCAGGGTCGCCCGCTCGACCTGACCTTCAAGGAGTTCGAGCTCCTGCGCTTTCTGGCCCTGCACCCGTCGCGCGTGTTTACCCGCGAGCAATTACTCAGCGAGGTGTGGGGTTACGACTATTTCGGCGGAACCCGCACGGTCGATGTTCACGTGCGACGCCTGCGCGCCAAGCTAGGTGAGCTCGAATCGCTCATCGGTACCGTGCGCAACGTCGGCTACCGCTTCAACCTGTATGAGGACGAGAATGACCGCATCACCCAGCCCCTCCGCTCCTAATTTCGCACCGGGCATGCTCGAGTTTCTCGACGCGCTCATAGCTAAAGCAACACTCGCAGACCGGCAGCCACCGTTTTCGGATCAATCGCTCGTCGATCTGAAGAGCGGCGTCCGCCAACTCGTGGTGCTCACAGCCCGCGAGAAGCCGGCGGCCGCAGCAATCGTGCTGTTCGGCCAGGACAGCTTCGAGGCCGAGTTCGTCGTCGACCCGATCGAGCGACACCACGGCCTCGGCAACCGCATGATGATCGAAATGCTGCGCGAGGCCCATGGAACGGTGCATATCTGGGCGCACGGAGACCACCCGGATGCTCGTGCGCTCGCGAAGAGATACGACTTCGAGCCGGTGCGGGAACTGCTGCAGATGCGGGCGGAGGTGCCCACGGAGGACGTCTCGATACACTCGCTGCGGGAGCACTCGACCCACGAAAGTAGAACGGACTCGCCCACCCGCGTCGACGCATTCCGGCCGGGGGTCGACGATGCCGAGTGGCTCGCGGTCAACGCGCGCGCGTTCGCGACCCACCCGGAGCAGGGCAAGCTCACCCAAGCCGACCTCGACGCGAGGATCGCGGAAAAGTGGTTCGATGAAAATGACTTTCTCGTGCTCCGCGACGATGACGACGACATGATGGGCTTTTGCTGGCTGAAGGTCGAGAAGGAACAGCCGGAGGAACGCATCGGCGAGTTCTACGCGGTGGGTGTGCATCCGAAATACCAGGGTCTGGGACTCGGCCGCGCCCTGGTGCACGCCGGACTGAACCGGCTGGCCGCCAGCGGCATCCGTACGGCGAGCCTGTATGTGGAAGCCGACAATGTTGCCGCCGTGCACCTCTACCGCTCGTTCGGTTTCGCGACTCACTCGATCGACATCCAATACGAACTCAAGCGACGTTAGCCGTACGTTCGCTCGACGCTCACCGTGGCGTGCATGAGGATGCAATGATGAACGAATGGAAAGCGAAACCTACCTCACGGACTCTGGGCTCGCGACAGACAGCCTCGATGACGATTACGAGACCAGCTGGGTCGATGACGGTACGCTGCCGCCCGATCGTTTTCTCGACCGGGAGCTAAGTTGGCTCGGGTTCAACAACCGAGTGCTCGAGCTGGCAGAAGATCCGTCGACGCCCTTGCTTGAGCGCGCGAACTTTCTCGCGATCTTCGCCAGCAACCTCGACGAGTTCTTTATGGTGAGAGTCGCTGGCCTCAAGCGCCGCATCCTCACCGGCCTTGCCGTGCCCACCAACGTCGGGCGCCCGGCGACGGGCGTGCTGGCTGACATCCAAGAGCGGGCACACCAGCTGCAGGTGCGCCATGCGACTGCGTTCCGCACTCAGGTGAAGCCAGAACTCGACGCCGCGGGCATCCACATCGAAAGCTGGGCTGACCTTGATGAGGCGGACCGCACGCGAATCGACGAGATTTTTGCCCAGCGCATTTTCCCCGTGCTGATGCCGCTCGCCGTTGACCCGGCACATCCGTTCCCCTACATCTCCGGGCTCTCGCTCAACCTGTCGATCCGGGTGCGTAACCCGAAGACCGGCAAAGAGGAATTCGCCAGGCTCAAGGTGCCGCCGATGCTGCCGCGGTTCGTGCAGTTGCCGGATGATTCCAGCGGTCACCTGCGATTCATCCCGCTCGAAGACCTCATCTCCAATCACCTGGGCGATCTGTTCCCCGGCATGGAAGTTCTCGAGCACCACGAATTTCGGGTCACCAGAAACGAAGACGTCCAGGTCGACGAAGACGAGACCGAAGACCTGATCCAGACGCTCGAGCGCGAACTTCTGCGGCGACGGTTCGGGCCGCCCATCCGGCTCGAAATCACCGACGACATGGATGACGTGACCCTCGGCCTGCTCGTGCGCGAGCTCGAGATTACCGAGCAGGAGGTGTACCGCCTGCCCGCTCCGCTCGACCTCGGCGGCCTGTTTGAGGTGACCAGGATCGATCGGCCGGAGCTCAAATATCCGCCCCACGTTCCGACCACGAGCGTGAACCTGCTGCCGACCGAGGCAACAGGAACCTTCGACATCTTCAGCTCGATCGGCAAGCGCGACATCCTGCTTCACCACCCATACGAGTCGTTTGCGACGAGCGTACAGGCGTTCCTCGAACAGGCCGCCGTCGACCCCGCCGTGCTCGCCATCAAGATGACCCTCTACCGCACGAGCGGTGACAGCCCCATCGTCGAAGCGCTCATCAACGCGGCAGAGAACGGAAAAGCCGTGCTCGCGCTCGTGGAGATTAAGGCTCGTTTCGACGAGACGGCCAACATCAACTGGGCACGAAAGCTCGAAAAGGCCGGCGTGCACGTCGTCTACGGCATGGTCGGCCTCAAGACACACTGCAAACTCGCGCTGGCCGTGCGCCAAGAAGAAGGTGTGCTGCGCCACTACAGCCACATCGGCACCGGCAATTACAACCCGAAGACCTCGCGCATTTACGAAGACCTCGGTTTACTGACCGCGGATGCGCAGGTGGGCAAAGACCTCACCCGGCTATTCAACGAGCTCTCCGGCTACGCGATCGAGAAGAAGTTCAAGCGGCTGCTGGTGGCGCCGTTGCACCTTCGCAAGGCCCTGCTCAAGCGCATCGCCAACGAAACAGCGAACGCCAAGAACGGGCTGCCCTGCGGCATTCGAATCAAGGTCAACTCGATCGTGGATGAAGCGCTCACAGACGCGCTCTATCGGGCAAGCATGGCGGGAGTTCCCATCGAACTCGTCGTGCGTGGGATTTGTGGGCTGAGGCCCGGCATCCCCGGACTGAGCGAAAACATTCGGGTGCGCTCGGTTCTGGGTCGCTATCTGGAGCACTCTCGAGTCTTTTCGTTTGTGAATAACGACGACCCACAGGTGTTCATCGGCAGCGCAGACCTGATGCACCGCAACCTGGATCGCAGGGTTGAGGTACTCGTGCGGCTCACCGACCCCGATCATCTTGCGGAAATCAACGGACTGTTCGACCTTGCAATGTCGGACGATACGGCCTCGTGGTCGCTCCAGCCGGACGGCCACTGGACCCGCCACTATTTGGCGGAGGACGGAACACCCCTAAGAGACATGCAGAATGTAGTGATGCGTCAAATCTCACAGCGAAAGCGCACCGGAGTTCTGCGGTGACGCTTCTAACACCGTCGATCGTGCTCGCCTCCGGGGCCGTGTGCTGGCGCATCCGTCATGACACCGTAGAAGTGCTGCTCGTGCATCGCGATGAGCGCGCCGATGTCTCACTTCCCAAGGGCAAAGTCGACTCCGGCGAGACGCCGCCGCAGACCGCCGTGCGCGAGATCCTGGAAGAAACGGGGCTCTCGATCGCTCTCGGAGCTCCGCTCGGCACCACCGAATACACCTTGCCGGGTGGCCGCGAGAAGCGGGTCTTCTACTGGAGCGCCGAGATCACCGACGACATGCTCGCGGCATCCACCTTCTCGCCCAATAAGGAGATCGCCGCGCTGGAGTGGCTTCCGATTGCTGAGGCGCGCGACAAGATGAGCTACAACCGCGATCAGGATGTGCTGGATCGATTCAGCGCCCGAGTCGATGCAGGCCAAACTCGTACCTTCGCGATCATCGCGCTCCGTCACGGCAAGGCGGTGTCGCCGGCAAGCTGGGACGGACCGGATGCGACCCGCCCGCTACTGCACCGCGGCACCCAGCAGGCGGCAAGCGTTGCGCCCGCGATCGCCGCCTGGAGGCCGCAACGACTCGTCAGCAGTCCCGCCGTGCGCTGCGTCACCACGATCGCTCCGGTGGCAGCAATCACCGGCCTCGAAGTGAAACTCTCCGCGGGGATCAGCCAGGACGCCTACGAAGACGGCACGGCAACCGTCAAAAAGGCGGTCAGCAAGCGACTCGACAAGCAACAGACCGTGGTGATGTGCAGCCACGGGCCGGTACTCCCCGACATCATCGGCGCCGTCGCCCGCGCCACCCACACCGAGGTCGATGCTGCGCTCAAGCGCGCGGCGATGCTCTCCACCGGACATTTCACGGTTCTTCACGTTTCGGTCGACAATCCGAAGTCCGGACTCGTCGCCATAGAAACGCACGGCCCACTGCTCGACTAGCACGCGGTCCCCCGCGCCGCTCATCCGTCTGCTGACGTCCGTTGTCCGCAACGATGCGTGCGGGCGTGGGAGTACCTAGGGCTTGACGGCCTTCACGATCGCACCGTGCATCTCGGCAGCGACCTCGTGGGTCAGTTGCACCGAGACATCCGTGAACCCTGCAGCGGCCAACTCGGCCTCGTACTCCGCGATCGAGAGCGCGCCGGCGATGCAGCCGACGTAGGAGCCGCGTTCTGCGCGCTGCGTTGGGTTGAGGTGGTTCTCGGCCACGACATCCGAGACTCCGATGCGTCCGCCGTGCTTGAGAACCCGGAACATCTCGCTCATGACGGCTGGCTTATCTGCCGAGAGATTGATCACGCAATTAGAGATGACGACGTCGATGGTCGCGTCGGCGAGCGGCACCTCTTCGATTTGACCCTTGATGAACCCGACGTTGCCGGCTCCGGCCTTCACCGCGTTCGCCCTGGCCAGGTCGAGCATTTCGTCAGTCATGTCGAGCCCGTAGGCGAAGCCCGTCGGACCAACCCTGCGGGCGGAGAGCAGCACGTCGATGCCGCCGCCTGATCCCAGGTCGAGCACGGTTTCTCCCTCACGGAGATCGGCGACCGCGGTTGGGTTGCCGCAGCCGAGGCTGGCGAGCACGGCCTCGTTCGGCAGCTCGCTCGCGCTGCCATCGGTGTACAAGGTCGAGCCGAAGACATCCGTCTCTGCGATCGCATCGGTACCGCAGCATCCGCTACCGCAGCAGTCGGCGTTGGCCGTGGGCGAGGCAGAAACGTCGGTGATGCTCAGCGCGGCACGGGCGTAGCGGTCACGAACTTCTTCGCGAACGTCGGATGCTTCAGTCATGGAGTTCTCCCGGGTCAGGTGCTGATTGTGAGTGGCTTTGTTCAGCGGGCAGGAGCTCTGCGATGAGCCCCTCAATACGTCTTTTGATGTCGTCGCGGATGGGCCTGACGGCGTCGATGCCCTGCCCGGCGGGGTCGTCGAGTGTCCAGTCTTCGTAGCGCGTGCCCGGGAAAATCGGGCAGGTGTCGCCGCAGCCCATGGTGACGACGACATCCGATTGCTGCACGGATTGTGTAGTGATGATCTTCGGCCGGTTGCCTGCAATATCGATGCCTACCTCGGCCATCGCGGCAACCGCGACCGGGTTGATGCTGTCGGCTGGCGCTGACCCGGCGGAGAGCACTTCGACGCGATCCCCGGCGAGCGCCTCGAGGTAACCGGCAGCCATCTGCGAGCGCCCGGCGTTGTGCACGCAGACGAACAACACTGTGGGCTTGCCGGTCATGCGCGTCATTTCTCCCCGACTCTTGGCGACAGCTGCAACGTGATGAAGGTGTCTCTACAGTCTCGCATCACCTGCCCACCCCTTCGACAGGCTCAGGGAACGGGGTTCGCACGCCGTTAACCTTCCGTTCACCCATTGGGGAGATCGTAGTTAACCAAGGTTCGTATGGTCGCAGATGGGTCGGCACCGGCCCACACTGCACTCAAACCTTCCGAAAGGGAAAACTGTGAATCTCAAGCGTCGTGCATTTTCACGCGCAGGCAGCATTGCCGCCATCGCTCTCGCGGGCACCATGATCCTGTCCTCGTGCGCAGCAAACGAGGCGGCGGCATCCGGAGATACCGGAACGACAGCACCCTCGAGCCTCTCCGGCACGCTCAACGGAATCGGCTCCTCCGCACAGGGCGCGGCCGAAATCGCCTGGGGAACTGACTTCCAGAAGGCCAACCCCAAGGTCACCGTCAACTACGACCCGCAGGGTTCTGGTGCCGGTCGCACGAGCTTCCTCTCCGGAGCCGCGATCTTCGCAGGCTCGGATGCAGCGCTCAAGGACACCGAGCTCGCCACCGCATCGCCCAACTGCGCTCCGAACACGAAGCCGATCGACCTGCCGGTCTACATCTCGCCGATCGCGATCGCCTACAACGTCGAGGGCCTAAAAGACCTGAAGCTCGACGCGGCAGCCGTCGCCGGCATCTTCAAGGGCACCATCACCACGTGGGACGACCCAGCGATCAAGAGCCAAAACTCGGGAGCCACGCTGCCGTCCGCTGCCATCACCGTCGTGCACCGTTCAGATGACTCGGGCACCACCCAGAACTTCACCGAATACCTGAGCGCCAACGCCCCCACGGTGTGGGACAAGCCCGCAGCGCAGACCTACCCTTACACGGTAGGTGACGCGGCCAAGGGAACCTCCGGTGTTGCCGACGCGGTCAAGAACGCGAAGAACAGCATCACCTACATCGATGAGTCCGGCGCTTCCGGCCTCAGCATCGCGCGGCTCAAAGTCGGCAGCGACTACGTGAAGATCAACGCTGCAGGCGCTGCGGATGTCGTAGCCAAGTCCCCGATCGCCTCCGGTCGCGAAGACGGCGACCTCGCCATCGCGATCGACCGCAAGATCACGGATGCGAACTCTTGGCCGATGGTTCTCGTGATCTACCTCATCGTCTGCCAGCAGTACGCGGATGCAGACAAGGGTGCGCTCGTGAAGGCCTACGCAGAGTACATTGCCAGCGACGCAGGACAGCAGAGTGCAGCAACGAACGCTGGGGCTGCCCCCCTTTCGAAGGACCTTTCAGAGAAGGTCGCGAAGGTGATCGCCACCATCAAATAGCACCACGCACCATCGGTTCGGGCTGCGCCCCCAGCGCAGCCCGAACCGAGTTCCACACCAGAGGCAGTCCAGACAACAGAAAGCCAGGGATGAGCACAGCATCAGGCGCGATCAAAGCGAAGAAGCGGTTGGGTGACCGGGTCTTCTCCACCAGCACGATC